>JANOUF010000088.1:0-8393 GCA_031416685.1 Bdellovibrionales bacterium | reverse complement strand
AACTTCTAGCGCGTCGATCTGCTCACTTACCCTCATGGTTCCGAGTCGTGCGGCCATCGCACCACCGGCACGTGCCGCAATAATAAGTCCCGTAAGCACAGGCCCTAGCTCGCGAGTAATACCGAGACCGACAGTGGGACCCACAAGCGAAGTCGCATTCACCATTTTGAAGCCGAGATAAACTTGGTACGTCATCGCCGCACCGGTGAAAATTCCAGTGAGACTAATGATGCCAACCGATTTGTTCCCGATGAACTCCATATGAATGAGAAGTTCATCAAAGCGAAACGGTCGTGTGAAAAACAATCGTATGACGTGAGAGCTGTAGAGAATCATTTCGCCGAGCGAGCGAACACCGCCAGCAAGCATTTCGCCAAGCGACTTTGCCCCCCAGTCGAGCCATTCGTTAACTTTAATACGGATTTTTCCGTAACCCGAGACCGCTTTTTCCATGCAATAAAACCGCTGACCCTCAATTACCCAACATATTGCCGAGGTACGCGCTCGCTGATTCGCGTGAAGACTTCATAGGAAATCGTCGTCGCTCGCTTCGCAAGTTCCTCTGCTGAAATAGTATCAGACCCTTGGCTCCCAAAAAGTACAACTTCCTCACCGACCAGTTCATCGCCATTTGCGATATCCGTAAGATCGACCATGAAATAATCCATGCATACTGTACCAACGACCGGGACACGCTTTCCGCGACACAAAACTTCTGCGTTGTTTGAGTAAACGCGAGGGAATCCATCGGCATACCCGACTGGCACAACGCCAATGACGGATGGTCGAGCCGCTTTCCAAATTGCGTTATACGAGACTTTATCTCCAATTGAAATTCTGTGAGTAAGCGCGATATGAGAACGAAAACTCATAACGGGTTCGAGTTTTAAGTCACTCGCTTCAAGGCTCGATGGAATTCCACCATAAAGCGCAATCCCGAAACGCGCGCCCATGGGCCACTGCTGGCCACGCCCTAGTTCTTTGCTATTTTTAATCCGCGCATGAAAGTTAACCGCGCCACTGCTATTTAATGCGTGAACGATCACATTCATTCCGCTGAATGAATTTACAACGTGCTCGAGGCGAATAAGTTGCGATTCAGAATCACCGCCTGGAACTCCCGCGTCGTCGCCGCGCAAGAGATGCGTTGATACGCCCTTTAGTTTCAAATTTGGATTTGCCTCAAACCATTTTTTTATTTGGGATGCATCATCGACGTTGAATCCGAGCCGACTCATTCCCGTGTTGAATTTAACGTGCACGTCAGTTGGCGTTTTTACTGCGGTCTTGAGTGCTTCGAGTTGCGCCCACTGGCTCGCAACAGCCGTAAGATTATGCTTAATCATCACTGGAATGCTGAAAGCCTCAAAGAGGCTGAACACTAGAATCGGCGCTTTGATTCCGGCCTCGCGAAGTTTGATGCCTTCCTCGACGAGCGCGACCCCGAGGTGCTCCACGCCTTCTTTTTCAAGTCTACGTGCGACTTCGACATCGCCGTGGCCGTAGGCATTGGCTTTTACCATAGGACAAACGAACGTTCCATTCGGAAGAAGACCACGAAGTGCGTGAAAGTTTTTTGCGAGGTTACCTAAACCCACTCGCGCATAGGTGCGACGGTGCATTTCACTCAAGGCTTTGCCTCCGCGCGGCCATCTTCGACTTTTTTAGGAACGAAGTCTGGAGTAAAGCCTGGAGGCGGAGTTGCAAGGCATACGCGATTGCCGCCCGCCTGCTTAACTTGATAAAGCGCTTCGTCGGCGGTTTTGATCAAACCTTCAGCGTCATTGCAAAACGATGGATACTCACTCACACCAACGCTGACTGAGATCTTGCGTGGACCTTTTCCCTCGATCGAAGGAAAACGAGTCGACTCAAGAATTCTGCGAATGCGCTCAGCTTTCACCGCTGCACCCATATGACTTGTGTGTGGAAGAAGGAGAGCGATTTCGTCAGCACCGATGCGAGCAAGAATGTCGTTTGCGCGAACTGATTTTTTTAACAGGGCTCCGATAACTTTCAAGACACTGTCGGCATTACCGAAACCTACCGTGTTATTAAGCTCTTGAAAATTATCAATATCGATCGTAATCATCGAGAGCGGCAGCGAGATTCGGCGCGAGCGAGAGATCTCTTCATCTAGCTTTTGCCGAAACGTTTTTCGGTTATAAAGGCCTGTGATTGAGTCATTCACGTCGAGCGCATGTTTTTCTTTAACGAGTAAGTTCTTTTTGTACGCGAGCTCGAAAATTCCCAAGCAAGATCGAATCGCTTGTTGATCCATGGAGTTCGACAGCGGATCGAAAATCACAAACACACCGACCACATCATGATCATTGTAGTGAGTGAACGCAGCGAAGTTCTCAACGTGAAAAGCTTCTTTCACTAAAGTTTGCAATTGCGGGAGGGTGCCAGGCTCGCGAAAGAAATCTGGAAGCTTCAGTGGATCCACGGATTTTAATTCCACTCCAATGCCCTTGATTTTTTCAATCGGAAGCCACGCGCTTTGCGAGAGAACTAACGACAAATAATGTGGAACATACTTGAAATAAACGGCCGGAGTGTTTTGCACCTGCTGACCAGCAAAATCCAAAAACGTTTGTACGGTCTGATCGAGATCTTTAACAGAAAGAACTTTATCAATGAACGATTCCAAAACTTCTGGATTAATCCCGTTCACGGACGGTCTTTGAATGACAACGTTTGGTGGCGCGATCTCCGTTTCGTTCGTGATTCGCGGCGGCGTCGAACTTCTTTTGGTGCCCTCTGCATCGCCACCCGAAGCTTCGCGTAGCTGTTCACTTTCGAATTGAAAATACAAACGTTGTACGCAGCGATCTAAACGCTGAAGCAAGTCGAGCGACGAAAGAAATGGACGGACTTGATAATCGTACGCGAGACCTTTTTCGACCAATTGAATTGCCGCAAGGCCTTGTTTGCCTGAGATCAGCAGCACGACCAAAATTTCGGGGCTGATATCTCGCACTTGGTGCAAAAAAGATTCTGCAACTGTATCGAACGTTTCCAAGTTAAAAACGACGATATGAGGTGGCAATTCCTTCATCGCATTGAGCGCAGAATCAAGAGTCGGAAAATAAAGAGTATCAAAACCCGAAGTGCGAACGGTCTTAACAAGCGAATCGGCCGCTGTAAAATCAGCGTCGATCACGTGCACAGAAAATTCAGGCCTTACTTCGGCAAAGTTCACGAATGACCCTTTGGCTTCGGCCGGCGAATTCGTACGCGACCAGCATTAGCATCTGTAGTGGCAACACCACTTGCAGTGCCGGATGTACCGAATTCGTGGCTAACTACGCTTTCATCGAGTGCGGGCGGCGTTGGGATATCCTCAGCAAACGATGGCATCTCAAGTTCTTTTACTGCATCAGGTGACGCCAGTGTTCGACTGAGATCCATTGGAGGTAAACCATCACTAAAAGTCGATTCGGTCAGTTTTGGCGGCTCCCCCGGAAGAACGATTGAAACAGTTCTTTCGATCGGCTCTTCAGATTCGGTTGGTAATGAGAGATCAGGAAGAGGCACCGAATACGCTTGCGCTTCGAGCTCATCAACCGATGGCGAAGGTGGCGTTGGAATCGCAGACACCGGCTTTTTTCCACCTAAGGTCACATTTGACTCAGGAGCTTTCGGTGGCGGCGGGGTTCGAGGTGTCATTGGTGTCGTTTGCACGACCGGCGCACTTTCAGCTTCGACTGTCGGAGGTGGTGAAAGATTTGCTGTGAGATTTTTTGGTGGGGCAAAGTCAGGAATATTCGCCAGCGACGGTTTTACGTCCGCTGTTTTTACCTGTTCCGCCGAAGGCTTGAAATCAGCGGTTATGGTAGTTCCAGTGCCAGGTATTGATTCAACTGAAACAGTCGCCTTATGCCGTTCAAGTACTGCGTGAGCCATGGCGAGCGTAAGTCCTAAGTTCTGCGCGCCTTCATAGGATTGGAAGAACGGCTCAAAGTAGCGAGCAGTTTGCTCGCGGTTCATCCCGATACCGGTGTCACGAATTTGCAAACGAACACTGCCATCCATCGCGAATACTCGAACGCGAAGTTCGCTTCCTGGCCGAGTACGAAGCGCCTCGATTGAGCCGCGAAGCAAGCCTTCGATGGCTTTTTGCAAATGGACCGCACTTGCCTCGATCACTGGAGCGCTGTCAGCTTCAACTTTTAAATCGACGCCCGCAGTTTGAAGTTCTTTTTCAAGATTGTTTACTGCGATTTTCGTTATTTCAGAAAGAGACGTTGGTCGAACGTGCAAATTTTGTTCACCAGCTACACCTGTCAGCGCTTCGATGACTTCCTTCAGATAACGAGCGTCATTTTCGATCGCTTCGGTATGCGATTTCGATTCGCCTTCGGCCTTCTCTTTTAAAAGTTGCACATGCCCAAGCATTGCTGCAAGTGGCGTACGAAGCTCGCGACTTAATCCAAGTGCTAGTTGGCGATACGCTTCGCTTGTTTCTGCCGGAGTTGTTTGTTTTGCGATGGCGGCTGCTTTTTCAGGTGCAGGAGCAACCGATTGTACTTGTTGAACTGGCCGTTGAACGACTAGTGGCGTCGCCTTTGGTGCAACGAAAGCTGGTGATTCACCAATAAAAGTAATTCCCGCATCGCTTGGACGACCTAGTGAAGCCGCTGCAGGTTGTACCAAAAGCAATCGACTCGCAAAGAAAGTTGCGAGCATCGATAAAAACGTGCCGACGACTCCCCACCACAGCATTGTCTTTTGCGTTTGGTTTGCCGAAGCTTCAATGTGTTTCACCGGTGTCGAAATGACGGCAAATAAATTAGAACCTTCGATGTGCTCCCAGCGCGCGAGAATTTTATCGCCGTCTAAGTTTTCATATCGACCGGATTTAGATACACGATTCAAATTTGCGCGAATTTCTTTTACGACATCGTCTTGAGTAAAGAGAGTGCCGATGTAATTCCGGCTTGAGTGCGCGGCTACGTAGCCAGCGTCATCGACGACGAATACTGAGTTCTGCGCCCCGATAAAATCATTCGCAATCACACCCAAAGTATTTCTTGCGAAGAAGCCAACAACGACCCCGCGCTTTGGCGCTTGCGCAGCACTTTGTGTGAGTTGATCTGGTAAGTTCTCTCCACCCTGTGGCGAAGCCGCTTCAACTTGAACCGGTACCATAATTGCGAAGACACTGTTTCCGTCTTTCGTCATTCGCCATGCCCACTGAACGTTGCCGTCGCGAAGCTTGTCGTACTTAAGACTTCGAACCATGACGTGCCCTCGCTGGTTGTCCCAGCGATTGCGATCGGAGCGGCGCTCGATCCATTTTGGCTCCCAATTTCCGGGAGCGGATTCGAAACTCAAACTGACCATGTCAAAATCGCCGAATGCGCTGATGTTGACGTTGCCACTCTCTTTGCGACGAGTGAATTGAAGAAGTTGTTCTTTTGCGAGATCAAGTTTTGCCTGAACGAGTCTACGAACGGGTGCGAGCTGCACTTCAGAAGTCTTTGTGAATTGGGCCGTTCGCTCATCGCGAATTTGGCTCGATGCTTTCCAGGAAACGATGGTCACACAGCTTGCGACTAACAGTCCTACGAGAAGCACGACTTTCCACTGAATGCGCATCTGATCAATCACTTCAAGCCGCCTTCTCGATCCATGAAAAAGAGGAGATTTAAGTATTCGAATCCATTCTACTTTTATGAACCTTTGAAGAGCAAGCCTGAGGTCCAAGAAATTATGTTTTACGTCTATATTTTTTGACCCTGACGTTAGTCTGGTTTGCGACGTAAAACAGTCTGGTTTTCTCTCGTAAAAGGGTCTATACCGCTTCCATGACAAAGACCTGCGATTTTCTAGTCATTGGATCGGGATTAGCCGGGCTCGCCTACGCCCTCAAAGTTGCCGATTCAGGTCATGTCATTATCCTCTCCAAAACCAAAGCTCCAAACTCAAATACATCGATGGCTCAGGGTGGAATTGCCGCCGTGATGGCTGATGATGACAATTTTGACGAGCATATACGTGACACCCTGAACGCGGGCGGAGGATTGTGCCATCCCGATGTTGTTCGCGCCGTTGTCGAAGCTGCTCCCGATCGTGTTCGTGATTTAATAAATTGGGGCGTGAAGTTTGATCTCACGGATCAAAAAACGGGAGCTAAGATCGATCTCACTCGCGAAGGTGGACACTCGCGCCGACGTGTTTTGCATGTGCAAGATCACACCGGCCAGGACATTCACGACTGCCTTCTACTGTTAGCTCGCCAGCATAAAAATATTGAAATTTTAGAAGACCAACTTGCGATCGACTTGATTACGAACCGTGACCTGCGACCTCTGTCGATGGAACCGGCACGATGTTTAGGCGCAACTGCTTTTGATCGTACAAAAAATTCGATTTCGGAATACTTCGCGCGAATCACCATGCTCGCAACAGGCGGCGCCGGCAAAGTTTATTTGTATACGTCAAATTGGAGTGGCGCCACGGGCGACGGAATCGCAATGGCAATGCGCGCGGGAGCTCGCGTTGCAAATTTAGAGTTCATGCAGTTTCACCCGACTTGTCTCTACCATCCGTCTGAACGCAACTTTCTAATCACAGAAGCGATCCGAGGCGAAGGTGGAATTCTCGTAAATGCGCAAGGCGAAGACTTCACCAAAAAGTACCATCCTATGGGAAGTCTTGCGCCTCGAGATATTGTCGCTCGCTCAATCGACGCCGAGATGAAACGCACAGGTGCCGAGTGCGTGTACTTAGATATCACTTCAAAACCGCCTGAGTATTTACGTGATCGTTTTCCAGTTGTAAATCGACGATGCTTAAATCTCGGCATTGATATGACGAAACAACCAATTCCTGTCGTACCTGCAGCTCACTACTTATGTGGCGGAGTTCTCGCTGACGTCCAAGGACGAACGGATATTCTAGGCTTACTGGCAGCCGGAGAAACTGCCTGCACGGGTCTCCACGGTGCAAATCGATTAGCTTCAAATTCGTTGCTTGAGTGTTTAGTTTTCTCGCACAACGCAGCTGAGTATTCTTTGAAAAACAAAGAGCAGTTTTCGTTGCCTGATCTTGAGCGCGAAGACGTCAAACCGCACGTCGATCAAAATGAAGATGAAATGATTGTGATCACGCACATGTGGGAAGAAATCCGACGCCTCATGTGGAATTACGTCGGCATCGTTCGCTCAAACCGCCGTTTGGTACGAGCGAAAACTCGCCTAGAAAATATTTTGCACGAGATCGAAGATTATTACGGCGCAACTCCAATGCATCCCGATATTATCGAGCTTCGCAACATCGCTTTAGTTGCGGATGCAACGGTTGAGTGTGCTTTGAGCCGACACGAGTCGCGCGGCATTCACTACAATTTGGATTATCCATTTAACGAAGATAAAGCGGGCGTCGATACAATTCTCGCACCCAGGGTGTTTTAGTATGGTGGAATTCGATTCGGTAATAACAAAAATCCAAGATTTTAAATACTCAGAGCCTGCGGTGGATTGCAATTGGGATGAATTCAGAAAAGTCGTAGAATCCCGCCGAAGTGTACGTGTTTTTACTGGAGACAAAATTTCAGAAAATGATGTGCGCGATTGTTTGAAAATAGCATTGCTCGCGCCGACTTCCTCAAATTTGCAGCAGTGGGAGTTTCATTGGGTACGTACGCCCGAAATTCGCAAAAGTTTAATAAAAGCTTGCTTCAATCAAAACGCTGCCCGCACGTCTGCGGAATTGATTGTTTGCCTTGGCCGTACTCGCACTTGGAAGAAACACGCGAATCAAATGCTGAAAGCATTTGATGAAAGTACGCTGCCAGTTCCAAAAGCCGCCAGAGATTACTATTCATTCGTTGCACCACTCGTCTACACACAAGGTTTTTTAAGCATTGCTGGTCTTCTCCGCAGAGTTATTTTTAGCGTGGCAGGATTATTTCGACCGGTTCCCCGTGAGCCAAATTCAAACGCCGACATGAAAGCTTGGGCTATCAAATCAACTGCACTTGCGTGCGAGAATTTGATGCTCGCATTCCGCGCTAAAGGTTTCGATACATGCCCGATGGAAGGTTTCGATGCTCGTCGAGTACGACGTTTACTAAAGTTAACGAGTGATTCGACAATAGTGATGATTATCGCTGCAGGCAAACGCGCAGAAAACGGCGTGTACGGTCCGCGCATTCGCTTCGACGAATCTCAATTTATTAAGGAAATTTAGTTGCTGCCTTCGCTAGGCCGAGTACGAATCGACAAACCGAAATTTAAGTACAATGAAGTCCCAGGATTTGAATTGAATCTCATATCCAAACGCACATAGACCGGCCCACCAACGTGTAACAACGCGCCAGTTCCGACGTGAAAACCCCAAACGGTGTATTGATTCGTATCCCAAGTGCCTCGGTAGTAATGCAC
>JANOUF010000087.1:0-3103 GCA_031416685.1 Bdellovibrionales bacterium | reverse complement strand
GATGTTCACAGAGTTCATTTATAATTAAGAGGACTCACGGATGAATCAGGTATTAAGTCAAAGTGAAGTAGATGCGCTACTAGCCGCCGTAAGCGAAGGCGAGTTAGCGGCCAGTGGTGGTGGTGATGCTGCCGGTGGTGTGGTTGATGACCGTGTGGTTGTCGTCTATGACTTAACCAGCCAAGACCGAATCATTCGTGGTCGTCTTCCGCAGCTTGATGTCATTTACGAAAAATTCATGCGCGCGTTTCGCGTCTCTCTCTCGAGCGCGCTTCGCAAAATCGCAGCGATCAATCACGCATCGACCGACTTCTTAAAGTTCGGCGAATTTATTAACACATTGCCAATGCCAACTTGTATGAGCGTACTTCGTTTCAATGCGCTTCGCGGTTCGGCACTTTTGGTTATCGAATCAAAGCTTGCGTACGCGCTCGTTGATTCATTCTTCGGCGGCGACGATCGTCCCTCTCCGAAAATCGAAGGTAAAGATTTTACTCCGATTGAGCTTTCGATCGTTCGCAAGGTCGTTGAGCTCGCTATCGACGATCTCGAGAACGCATGGGCATCGGTTGAAAAAATTGATTGCAGTTTCGTTCGTACGGAAGTGAACCCACAGTTTGTCGGTATCGTGCCTCCTACGGATGTAGTTATCGCGTCAACTTTCGACGTTGAACTTGAAAACGCAAACGGAACGATCACGTTAGTGATTCCTTATTCGACGATCGAACCGATAAAACAAAAGCTCTCGACCGGCTTCCAAGTTGAATCGGATCAAACTGACAAGAAACTTTGGACAGCGGTTCTGCAAGAACAGCTTTTGGAAACGAAAGTCGACATTCACGTTGAACTCGGCCAAACCGAAGTCACCTTAAATGAGTTAATGAAGTTAAAGCCAGGCGACGTGATCACACTCGATCAAGACGCAAATGGCGAATTCGATATACAAGTTGAAGATACGAAAAAATTTAAAGCCTTCTACGGGATCAGTCATGGTTCCGTAGCGGTTCAAGTTACTAGAAAGATCTCAAAGGATTAGGTGCAACGATGGCTGACGAAAACGTAACACAATTTCCTGGAATGGAACCGGATTCGGCACAAACGAAGGGCGAGGAACGCAGAGAGCGGAACCTCGATCTTATCCTGGATATTCCACTGCGAGTAACAGTTGAGCTAGGTCGAACTAAAATGTTGGTTAGCGAGCTTCTGAATTTAGGTCAGGGATCGGTAATTGAACTCAACAAGCTTGCAGGTGAACCAATGGAAGTACTCGTCAACGATAAGTTGGTAGCGCGCGGTGAAGCAGTTGTGGTGAACGAGAAATTCGGTGTTCGCTTAACTGATATCATCTCGCCAGCTGAACGCGTTGAGCAGTTAAAATAGGGCAATTGAAGTAGGGCAATTGAAGTAGAGCAATTGAAGTAAGGGGTTTTGTGATGATTCTGACTTTGCGAAAATCATTCTTAATGTTGGCGTGTTTCCTCGCTGCTCTAGCAGCTGAAGCAAAGAAAGCAGAGACTAGCGACGAGATTGCTGAATCCATCGCTCGAGCTCGCAATACTGAAGAGCTTTTTGACGTAACGGCTCCGGCCGCTGCTGAGACTGAAGAATCTTCTGATTTAAAAGAGATGATTGGTGATGCGAAGCTTGTCGCTTCTGCAACTGAGACGGCAAGTGCTGCAACTACGCAGGTTGATGCGACGACCAAAGAGTCAGACATCACTATGGAGACCAAAGAGTCAACGACCCAAGAAATTGCACTTAAAGCTGAAAAAGATATTCCAGTTTTAGCTACAAAAACAAAAACAGCGAAGGCTTCCGGAAGCGCAATCACTCGCATCTTGTTCAGCCTCGCGATTCTTTGTATCGCGTTGTTTGCAACTACAATCGGTCTTAAGCGCTGGGCAAAACGTCGCCAAGGTAAAACTCAACATACTGCGATCAAAATCCTAACTCAGCACTTTATCGGCCCTAAGAAAAGCTTAGCGATAGTGCAAGTTGCAGGAGAGTCGATCCTTATCGGTATCACAGACCAAAACATCACAATGCTGAAGTCGCTCTCGCTTCTTGATGAAGAAATTCCAGAACAGATGCCAAGGAATTTCGATGCCGCACTTACAAATAACCAGACAAATAACGAGACAGATAGCGATGACAACGACTTCACAGGCATCAACGAGATTCGCGATAAAGTTTCGCGCAGTCTCCGCACTATGAAAGACCTCTAAGAGTCAGCATAAGACAGCACTCTAGGATTGAGTGCCCCAAAAGACATCAGACATCCAGGAAGGATGATTGAAGTGAAGAAACTGTTAGGAGCGTTGATTGTCGGTTCTGTTCTGCTGTTTGCCGGTTACGCGCAGGCCCAGGTCACATTACCGTCAGTGAATCTCGGCTTCAAAACTACTGAAAATCCAACTGAAGTTGTGAACGTCATCAAAATCATTTTGATGATGACCGTGCTAACGCTTGCGCCAGCAATTTTAATCATGATGACGAGCTTCACTCGTATCATCATCGTGCTTTCATTCCTTCGCCAAGCACTCGGCACACAACAAATGCCACCGAATCAGCTTTTAGTTGGTTTGGCTTTGTTCCTTACGTTTTTCATCATGGGTCCGGCCTTCACTGAGGTTAACAACAATGCACTTCGCCCTTATCTCGCAGGACAAATGAAACAAGAAGTGGCGTTTGAAACGGCTCTTAGCCCACTTCGTAAGTTTATGTTCGCGCAAACGCGCGACGCGGACTTAGGTTTGTTCGTTCGTCTTTCGAAAATGGAACGCCCGAAGACATTGGCAGATGTGCCAACGATGGTCTTGGTTCCAGCATTCGTCATTTCTGAGCTCAAGACAGCATTTCAAATTGGCTTCATCATTTATCTTCCATTCCTCGTCATCGATATGGTGGTCGCTGCCGTGTTGATGGCGATGGGTATGATGATGCTTCCGCCTGTTGTTATCTCATTACCGTTTAAAATTATGCTTTTTGTACTGGTTGATGGTTGGAGTCTGCTCATCAGCTCGATGGTTCAAAGTTTCGGCTAAGAAAAAGAGAAGAAGGCTAGAGAAATGACAGAAGAATTAGTCATGCATTTAAGTACCGA
>JANOUF010000086.1:0-2446 GCA_031416685.1 Bdellovibrionales bacterium | reverse complement strand
TTTTGAGTCAGCCTTGCGCCAATCCATCGATTCATAAACGTATAAAGCGTAAACTGCCATGCTGTGATTTTATGACTGACCACTCGTCCAACTAACTCAGATTCTGCAATTGGAAAATCGAACCGAGGACTTGCCAAACCTTTCGTTACAAAAGTCCTTTCACCAGCTGGATTTCGAAATTCACCGTGAGCAAGAAAACAGTGACAGGTTAGTTTCGCGTTGTAGTTAAAAACCACGATATCCAAGAACTTCAAATCAGCCAAAAGGCATCCTTCCATCAGGCCAAACGCACCCACAGGTAAAACTGGCGACATGGAATTAGATATCAATCTAACTTTTATTGTCCTCGACCGGCCGCTCGGTACACTAGCGGGCGAGGCTTCGATATCGGCGGAGTCCTTCTTGGATGTCCCCATCGAATTCAACCTTTCCATGATGAAGCCACACAGCTCTGGTGCAAACGCGAGAGAGCTGATCTTCGTTGTGGCTTACAAACAAAACAGCTCCGGAATTTTCTATCAACTGAACTACCCGTTCAGAAATTTTTTCTCTAAAGAACTGATCTGCACCCTCAAAGACCTCATCAAGTATAAGAAGATCAGTTGGTTCGATAGTTAAAATCGATAAGCAAAGGCGCGCCTGCATGCCGTTGGAATAGTGCTTAAACGGAGTGTCCAGAAACGATCCGAGCTCGCTGAACTCAAGTGCCTGATTGATCTTTTCCACGGAGTTTTGCATTTCGGGATACAAAAATTCGGCCAAGACATTCGCGTTCTCTCTTCCCGTGAGCTCTGGATAAATTCCGACGATTGTATCGAAGATTGCGCGAATTTTTCCCGCCTGGAGGATTGTCCCGCCTGTTGGTTTGTAAAACCCAGCGATAGCGCGGCAGAGAGTTGTTTTTCCAGTGCCGTTCACGCCGATCAACGCAATCCGATCGCCTTTCGAAATAGTCAGATTAACATCTGTGAGAATTTCTAAAAGCTGCGGGACTTTCGTGAACGTCTGAACTGGATGACGAACGGCTTGAACAAACACGTCTCGAAAAGAACTCGACCGATGCACGCGCAAGGGAAAGTGCAGTTTCAGATTTTTAACTTCAACTAACTTCTGTTGAGTGCTCTGATTCTGCATTTTCACAACCTAAAATAAAGTTGGTTTTGTTTGCGGCGCCAGTAAGCGTATCCAAGAACGATAATAACGAAGGAGATGCCAAAGGACTGAAACAGCCAGGTACCGAAATCTGGCGAGAGCTCCGGTCGTGAAAGCGCCTGAAGCGGCCGCAGTAACGATGTGAAGGGATTCATCTCGATAATCCAACGGTACTGCACGTCAACAAACTCGATTGGATAGAAAATCGGAGTGAGGTAGAACGCAATCGCGATAGAAAAATCAAAAACAAATTTCGTGTCTGCATAGAATACCTGCAACGTCGCCAGAGCAAGAGAAAGCCCAAGTGTCGTTAAAAAAACTGACAAAAGTGGAATAGGCAAAAGCAGGATATGCGCTGGCAGCGTTTCGGAATTAAAGGCAAGAAAGCCCAGCAAGAGTACGACCGTGGCCAAAGTAAAGTTGATGAGATTATCGACGACTACAGCTGCTAACGATGAAACCGGATGAATCGGAAACGATTTGAACAAGCGAGCGTTTGTGGTGAACAGAGTTGTGCTCATAGCGATCGATTGCGAAAGAAAAATCCAAGGCAACAAGCCCGTTAAAAGAAATAGCGAGTAGCCCTCCACTTGAACTTTTAAAACGTATTTAAATGCATAGGCCTGTGCCGCAAACATCGTCACCGGACTGAGCACAACCCAAAGAAGCCCTGCCCACGAACCACGATAGCGCGAACGAATCGACGCCGACGTCAGGGTTCTGATCTGGCGTAAATTTATGGAGGGACCAACCGTACTCATGTTCTTAACTCACCAATGGAAATGAAACGAACCCGACCCTTGCTCCAAAGCTGAAAAGCGAATCTCGCACGGCGCACAGCCAGCACCGCCAGCCACAAGAGAGTCTCTCGACGTACAAAGTAAACTCGCATCTGCGGAAGACCTAGTCCGAGAATAACAGATGCAAACCAATATGCGAGCGCAAAAGGCGGAATGCGAGATCCCACAACGGCCATTAACACAAAATCATCAGTTGGTTTGACGACTCGGTCAGCGGGCACTTCGTGAAGAAATTTTGTTGAGCCGACAAATTTTCTTCGATCAACACTTCCCCCGCTTTCTTCTAAAGATGCAATCGGAACCGGAAACGGATACGCAACACCGCTATGGAAAAGAATCATTTCATCGCCTGCGATGGCAGCCTGACTAGTTTTAAGAGCCCGTAGCGTGCGCACGGATTTTCCAGATCCACGCGGTGCATGCCAAAGATGAAGCTTGCCTTGCTCAACCGTGCCGGCCGCGTGCAATCGAAACCAACCGCGACGTTCTAAAAT
>JANOUF010000085.1:0-1666 GCA_031416685.1 Bdellovibrionales bacterium | reverse complement strand
CAAATTAAAATTTTTAAGATCAAGAATGGACGTGTCTCGAATTTGCAGCTTGAGTGGATCGAGGTCCGCCAACAAGTGACCATAGGTGCGATAGGTTTCTATAAGATTTTGAACGTCGATTTCTTTTTTCGAAATAGAATTCGCGCCTTGGCTCAAATTCTGAGCAAATTCGACTCCCTCGAAAAAACGAGCCCACTCCGGATCAACGCTGGCAGGATTTTTTAAAAACTCCTGGTATTGGGACTCAATATATTCAAGATTTGGCCGTTGCATGTAATCGAATTTTTCCAAAACAAACCACCGTACTAGTTAGGAAGCGCATATAATTTTTGTTTGAGAAACAATTGAACTATATCAAGAGTTTAGATAGGCTTTCACTCTAATTTCAAAGTCTTGTTACGCACCGCACTCTACTCGAAAGGTGTCCAATGAACGAAGCACATGGCGTTTGGTCCCGGCTCGCCGGCATATGGAGTTTTCAAATCTTCAGTGTCGACGGCGAACCGATCACCATCGGAAAGCTACTCATCGGCATCGTGTTGCTGATTATAGGGTTCATGCTTTCGAAGCGGGCGAGTTTCACGATCCGCCATCGTCTTCTCACAAAACTAGACCTGGAAGAGTCTCTGCGAGCGACTTGGCAGACATTCTTGTTTTACATTATTTATGCGCTCGTAGTTCTGTTCGTTCTTCAGCTTTTGCATATTCCGATCACGATTTTTGCAGTTGTCGGTGGCGCACTTGCAATCGGAATTGGTTTTGGTTCGCAAAATATTGTCAGCAACTTCATCAGCGGTCTGATTGTCATGGTCGAGCGACCAATGCGGGTCGGGGACTTAGTCGAAATTGAAACGTTTTTGGGAGTTGTGGAGGTCATCGGAACCCGTTCAACGATCATTCGGACCCTTGAAAATAAGCAGGTCATTGTACCGAATAGCAAATTCCTCGATAACTCTTTTACGAATTGGACACTTTCAGACCTGGTTATTTCGGGCACGATTGAGGTTGGGGTGGCCTATGGCAGCGATGTAAAAAAAGTCTCGCAGCTTTTGATTGATGTTGCGAGTTCGCACAAAATGGTGATGAAATCGCCACAACCGACAGTTGTTTTTACAAAATTCGGCGAATCGAGCCTTGATTTTGAACTCGTGTATTGGCTTCGTATTGATCTCGACTATGGTATCCGTCGAATAGGAAGTGAAATGCGTTACCAAATACTCGAAGCATTGAATCAGAACCAGATTTCGGTTCCATATCCGCATCGCGAGATTATTTTCCGTGCGCCGGCTGGAATGGCGCAGGCCCCAATCTAATGAGCGAAATGTACCGTGAGCCTTATTTAGCAGACATAGCGAATCGATCGGTCGACAGCGAATTTTATCAGGATCATTTAAATCACGTAAGCCGCAGCTTTGCGTTATGCATCGCCGAACTCGAGGCGCCTTTGCGCGAGTGGGTCAGCATGACCTATCTCCTTTGCCGATGGCTCGACACTATCGAAGATGCGGCTTGGGAATCTAAGGAAGCCCAACTAAAGGCTTTCTTCGATTTCGTTACTTTTTTTGAAGAGCAACTCACTTTAGATCCGAACTCGCAATCCTCGATAGGCGCGAATTGTACGTCGGCCGTGCTTCACCTGAAGAATGTGACCGATGCTGAAAAGAAA
>JANOUF010000084.1:0-7333 GCA_031416685.1 Bdellovibrionales bacterium | reverse complement strand
ATCCGCTCTCGATAAAACGGTCCATCCATGCGCGCTCTTCAGGTAAGAAGCCTGCGTTTTTCTTATTGGACTTTGGATTCTGTAAATCGATTTCTTTGTGAGCAATATTAAAGTCACCGGTGATGATTGTGTGTTTCCCTTCGCTACGCTGCTCTTCGAGGTACTTAAAAATCCGATCGCAAAATGCGAGCTTATAAGAAAGTCTTGCGTGATCACGTTGGCTATTTGGAAAATACGAACTGATGATGTTGAATTCGGGATACTCAAGAAGCAGTACGCGACCTTCTCGATCGATTTCGGGAATTCCCAACCCAATTTTAACAGCCACGGGTTCATGTTTCGTGTAAATCGCAACGCCGCTATAACCTGGCTTTTCTGCCGAATGCCAAAATGACGTATACCCTTTTGGTTTTAAAAGTTTTTCTTCAAGTTGCTCTGGTTTGGCTTTTACTTCTTGGAGGCAAACATAATCTGCATCGAGATCACCAAGCCACTTCACAAAACCTTTTGCGGCCGCCGAACGTATTCCATTTACGTTCCAAGTCGCAACAGAAATTTTCTTTCGACTCACGCAGTTTCCCGCACAACAGGTGGGGAATGTTTGTTTAGAAGTGGCTTAAGTAGGTCGATCAAATCTTGATGAATCGAGTTCGACCGTCTAATTTCTGTGAAAGCATCGGCTAAGCTTAAGCCGTGCGAGCCTTCAAAGCGCGTGAGGTAATCAAACTGATCGGCAAACGCCACGATTTGCGCTTCAAGCGAAATTTCGTCACCCGACAATCCGTTCGGGCCTGAGCCATTCGTTTTCTCATGGTGCTGAAGGATTGCAGCCTCAACTTCAGCTGAAAGCGCGATTTTTTTGGAGCGAAGCATCTCGAGAGTCTTATTAGGATGCTCATCGTAGAGCGCGCGCTCTTCCCCGTTAAGCTTGTTGTATGGTTTGTTTGCGATTGCCTCTGGCAAAGTTGTCATGCCGATATCGTGAAGCAATCCCGCCATCGCCAAATCTTTCGGATTCGGATGATTCATGCCGATTGCAAACAAGGCTGCAAAGGTTGAAACATTCATCGCGTGACTATAGGTATCCGTCGCTTCGCCGATAACTTGCAACAAACGCTGATACCAATCCGACGATGCACCCTTGGTGATGTAATTCGAAACTACCTTTTGGCAAGTGTCCATGATCGCTTTGCCCTGCTCAGGATCCGACTGTAACGATGGATCAAAGACATCGGCAAAGATCGTACGAACCGCGGCGCGAAGGCGCACGAGCCGCTCAGGCTTCGGCAGGGTTTCATCATTCAGGTCGTGCAATTGCCTAGCTACGTATTGATAAAATTTATTCGTGTCTTTTTGTTCGATAAAAAGTTTGTCGAGTTTTCGAGTTTTAAGTTTTTCAAGCTTTGATTCGTCAAACGGCTGACCAGCAAAAGTAAACTTAACATACTTCGTGTTCAAGGGAAGAAACACGTAAGTATCGAAATCGAGTTTCGTTCCCGGAATTAGATCAACGATACGTAACGGTTGAAACGACTTTTCGTTATCGTCGACGAGAACTTTTTCTTCAATTGTTTTTTTGAGGACTTGCTTGTCGATTGGCAAAAGAAATGCTTCGTCGAAACCGTTATCTAACAAACGTTTAGCTTCGTAAGTTTTTGAATCGAGAGTGACGTAGAATTTAGGAGTGCGTGGACATGCATCGTGAAGCTGGGTTGCAATGCCAACTGGCGGCAATCCGAGCGCGGGTCCGCAAAAGATCGCCGCAAACATTCCATCGCCAAGTTTTCTTCCCTGATACTCTTCAACGGTGGAAAAGACCGTAAGCTTTGCAGAACGCAAAAGCGGTAGCAAATACTCTGCTACACGTTCCTCTATTCCAATTACTAAAATCGGCCATTGTCCTGCGGACATTAACTGCGACTCCGAGAGCGATTTGTTCCCTTAGAGGATAGCGTACAGTTGGCCCGCTATCGACTATTTCTCGATATTGGAATCCAGCAACTGGACGACACCTATCCGAAAATGATGGCTAGACGTTGGTCAGACGTCACCCGCCGGATTGGCGTCGCTTGAATTCGAGAATTGAGGCTTCTAGATTTCTTCGACTGCGGCTATGCGCAGGTAGCGAATCGGAGATTGCTCGAAAACGGGAAACAGATTCAGTGTCAATGAATCGGCCGGCCTGTGCAGCCATGATTTCAGATACCTGAATCGGCCCATTCGAAACCGATTCCGCTACGAACGATTGAACCTCTCGAGCGAAGCCTCCCCGAGCGTAATTTTCTAGAATCGGCATTGCTTTTTCTATGAGTGGAGCACTGATACTTTCGCGCAATCCCTCAAGCACTGCTTGAAGAGTTTGCCGGTCGCTTTTTTCGTCGCCTAGTTCGTCGCCTAGTTCTTGGAGGAGAAGGTCTAGGACGCCCGAGCGAACATGGTCATCAGGAAAATGAATCCACTCCCGGGCAAGTATCGAAAAATTCGCTGCTGTGTTTTTGCGTTTAATCTCCCGCAACTCTTTAAGCACTGCAGTAATACGCTCGACGGCAGCAAAGTGCGAGCTCTTGGGGTCGGACGAATCCACTCGGCAACTATCCGCTTCCCAACATTTCTTTAAATGATGAAGCTCACTTTGCATCGAACGGATCTGACGCTCTTGATCCTTTAAGAAACTTAACGTTTTTTCGGATTCGCTTTTTATTGAGGCAGGCGCACGGATGTTCTCTTGCGATTCTGCCGTAGGATTCTCCGAATATTTTTCATCGCGAATTTCGCGCCCAGCATTGAATAACGTAATGAGAAGAATCAAAACGAGTGCGCCCCACGCGCTTAAAGCTTTCATCACTGCACTCCCATTTTAATCCATTCGGAAATGGTCATGGTTGGCAGGATTCTGCCGGCGTACAGCCAGCCGCCCCCGAGCGCACTTCGAACTAATACATAAACTTCGTTATCCCGACCGCGAATCTCAAAATCTTCAATCGTCACTCTTGTTCCCGTTGGAATAACGACGATCCGCTCGCCTCCAGGAGTTTTTCGTAAATTGACTCCGCCACTCATGGCGACCAAAGCAGGACCAAGTTTCACGATGCGCTCGCCGCCTTTGGAATCATTGATGCGAATTAAATCAGAATTAGCGGTATCGCTTGCGCCAAACACCCAACCGATTTTACCCGTGCTCGCGATCACTCGATAATAACGGGAACGAACCGCATCGTTTCTAATCTCAAAATCAAGGACGTCTAAATCCGCACCACTTTGGATAATCTCGAGCGCTCCCCCGCCGGGAGTTTCACGCAAGTAAACATTCTTAACTGTTTCAATTCTTGAACCTACAGGCGCAAGACTTGAAAGCATGGCTCCGCATAATTTATGGCGGTCAAATAGACTTGCACCTGAGGGAATGGCTATAGTCTTTGAGGCACTCAAGCCCGTGACGGAAAAACCTGCGGCACTCAAGCACGCGAGATCGCGAGCCGAGTTCACACAAGAAGTCTTAGAGTTAGATTTTGCACATGCGTACTCGCGTTCGTTACTTATACCTAAAAACGCGGTAACCGTCGGGTTGCTGTCGTCGCCGAAGCACGACTCGCCACCATCAACAACGCAGCCGACATTAAACGAGGAAACTTTATTTGGCTGACTGACGTATCTCTCCCATTGGCGATCCGTCCACTTATCAAAAAATCCCAGGTCGTTTGCCGCCCACGAACTTGCCCGCGTCCATCTGCAGATTTGGGATGGACCGCCATTGTAAGCAGAGTATGCAGAACGGGTTCGAGCTTGAAAATTTGATCCCCGACTGACACATGAAGCTTTCGCCGCCTGCTCCCAAGCTTGATAATAAATTTCGAGGGCCAAACGCAGATTGCCGACAAGATCCCACGCGTACCCTTTATCGATATTTACAAAATGAAACCGATCATCAATTTGCATCAAGCCATGCCCATGACCAAAATCACCGCGCATAAGTTTGTAAGCACCCGACGATTTACGATAATGACTAAAGAAACTCTCTTGGTGGGCAACGGCCAAAATTGCGCGCCTGAAAGCCTGGCGTTCCGTGTCGCTGACGTTCGGCTTTCGACGTCTAATGTAATAGTCGGCCGCATCGCGAATGACCGCGTAGAGTTCATTCATGTAACGTGCACGCTCAGCGGAGCGCGAAACGCTTAAATCGAGTACCTGCACACCGTATCGATGTTTTAACGTTTGATCTTCGCCAAACGAATTTGCGTCACATGCTTGAGGTGCTGTTGCAAATTCCCATGTCCCGCCAATGCGGTTGTTACATTTCCAGTAGTTCGGTGTGGTACTCGCTGCATCTGCAATACTGAAGGTGAACGTGAAGAGCAAAAGCCATGTCCCTGGCTTTAGCATTGACCCTCCTGGTCTGAATCTATTATGACACACACTTATATAAACTCGGTTACTCTGCTCGACCTGTTCAAGACCATGCGCTAGCATTTTGATGTGAACTCAAACAAAAAATTAGTGGGCGGATTAGAAGTTATCGCAGCTGGGATTTGTTTCGGCTTCCTCGGTATATTCGGGAAGCTTGCGTACGCAACGGGAATGACCGTAGGCGAAGTGTTAACCTATCGATTTACACTCGCAGCTGTGACCATAACTTTGATTGCTGCACTTTTTCGACGAGATCTTCTGCGTGTCACTCGCGAACAGCTTGTCGTGTGCGCAGGTCTAGGAGTTTTCGGTTACGCCGTGTTTGCTTCGTTTTACTTCAAAGCATTTCAAGGGCTCTCGGCATCGCTCGCGGCCCTGCTGCTTTACACCTTCCCAAGCTTAGTAACGGTCGGATCGTGGCTGTGGCTCGGAGAAAGAATTTCTCGCACGCAAAAATGGGCCGTGTTCGTCGCAGCATTTGGATGTGTAGCACTCGTGTGGGGTGAAATCACCGTGCGCTCTTGGCTCGCGTTTGCTTTTGGTTTCGGTTCAGCACTTACATATGCAATTTACATATTAGCCAGCCGGAAATGGCAAAAGCAGATTCACCCGATTACTTCAGGCATCTACGTCATTATCTTTGCATCTCTTGCACTTCACGTATTTCATCAACCGCAAATCTCCTCGCTTGAAAGCAATCAACTCGGGTATGTTGCTGGACTAGCAGTGATCTGCACGATTTTCCCAATGATCTTATTTTTAAGTGGATTGCAGAAACTAAGTGGTGCCGAAGCATCCGTGCTCAGTACAGTAGAGCCGATTGCAGCAACGCTTTTTGCCTATTTTATTTTCGGTGATCAACTGGGCATTGGTGCCGCGATTGGCGGCATATCGATTCTGGTTTCGGTTCTTCTTACTGTTGCTGGACCAAGGTCGAAAACCGCTTAGAAATCCTCAAAATTCCAGCGGCTTATGTCGATAGAAGCCTATGCAGCCGCGATTTAAAGAAGATAAATTTGAAGTCATACGTGTGCCCTTCGTGCCATCTGTACTTCGTACGAAAAAATATCTTCTGAAAAACATCTTCATTACGGTGGTTGGCTTTCTCACTCTTGCGTGGATGAGTTCGGCGACCCTCGTATATTTTTTTGAAAAAGACGCCGAAGGTTCCAATATTAAAACCTTCAGCGATGCAATCTGGTGGGGCATCGTCACGTTTCTCACTGTTGGCTATGGCGATCGCTTTCCCGTCACATTCGAAGGACGCTTTTTTGCGGGCCTCTTGATGGTTAGTGGTGTCGCTGGAGTGGGTATCGTGACCGCAAAAATTTCTTCGATTTTTTTAGAACAAGCCCTGAAAGATGGGAGGGGTATCGTGGACAGCTCACAACTTCGGGATCATTTCGTGATCTGCGGGTGGAACGAAAACATGAATGAGCTTTTAACGCACATTCTTGAGTTCAACCCAGATCTGACGTCGCAGGATATTGTGGTGATTGCGAATGTCACACCACAAGTCATCGAAACAACGACGGCAGAGAAACATTTATCCGATCTCCACTTTGTTTCAGGCGATCACTTCAGCGAAGCGAACCTTCGTCGCGCGGCCCCTGAGCGTGCCAGAAAGATTTTGATTCTCGCCGATCGAACTCCAGGTCACGGTGGTCAAATGCCCACACCTACCGAAATTGATGCGAGAACGATAATGACCGCTATGACAATTGCAAATATCGCACGTGGCACGCTCGTCACTGCCGAAATTCTTGATCCAAAAATGGATCACTACCTTCGCATCGCAAACGTTTCTGAAATAATCTATTCAAGCGAATATTCGCGACTCCTACTAGGTAACGCGACAAGCGGAACTGGTATCGCAAACATCGTGTTTGATCTTCTCGACAGCAAAGCCAATGCGCACATTACTTCGTTCAACGCTCCAGAATCGACGATCGGAAAATCATTTCTCGAATTTAAAGAAACGATTGAGAAGCAAAACCCTGAGTTACTAGTGATTGGTGTGCTTGAAAATTCTGGGAACAGTCATAGCATTAAAGAACTCGCACTTCGCCGAGCGCAGCAAACACCGAACATGGCGCAACTCGTGGCGAATCTTCAAAGTGTGAAAGAAATTCGATGCAATCACCCCGTGTTCCATCCGCCGCTCGACTACAAAGTTGCGGAAGGCTCAATGGCTATCGTGATCGCAAAACGAATTAGGAATGGAAAAAATGAACACGGCTCAAAAACTTACGCCGCCTGATACTGGCGCGTCCCAATCGATCTTAAAAGATGTTGGCCTTTTTGCCGACATCGCTGATTCGCCATTGGCTGTTACCGCCATCTGGGAAATTATGACCGAGCGTGTATTTAAGCCTGGTAGCTCAATCATTGACGAAGGAAGTCCAGGCACGGAAATGTTCGTTCTCATTGGTGGCACTGCGTCTGTGTACAAGAACACACCCGGCGGCGATAAATACAAAGTCGCAATTTTTGAAGGTAACAAACACGTGGCATTCGGCGAGAGCGGCTTGATAGAGAGCGAAGTTCGCTCGGCTACAGTTCGCGCTGACTCAGAATGCCGTTGCCTTGTGATGAGCAGACAAGCTTTCGAAACTTTAAGCGAAAGGCACCCGCAATGGGCGCTTCCGATTTACAAACGGATTGCTTTGGGTGTCATGACTCGACTTCGTAAGACGAACGAAGACATGCTTCTTCTTTACAATGCTTTAGTTGCGGAAATTCGGGGCCGCTAAAACCTCTCGCGGTTCATCTGCGGACTAATACTTTCGCGATATTGCTAATACAGCCGATAGATCCATCAACTCACCGGTCTTCGCTTTGAGCTCAATTGGTGAGCTGAAGTGGTAGCTGCCATTCATCTCATCGAACCGACCTTGAACAGTTACTCGGAAGTAAGCTGGCGCCCCGG
>JANOUF010000083.1:0-6773 GCA_031416685.1 Bdellovibrionales bacterium | reverse complement strand
TAGCTACCTCGCAAAACTTGGCGCGTTCCCGAAAGATTACGCTCAAGCTCAAGCGGTAACTGCAGTTCCAGTTGTTGAAGCGACTACTAAAATGTCTTTCGACGACATGAAGCAGTCTCTTGAAAATCGCGTAGCAAAAGCTGCGTCTGAGACAACTGAACTCAACCCAGGCGCGCAAGTACTCGGCGACACAACGCCAAACTTGCCGAACTCGAACAACCGCTTAAATCAGTAGAACTGATTCGCGACAACCCTGGAGCAAAACGCCTCCCTGCGAATTTCAGGGAAATCGCCGAACTTAACGGCAGAAGTTTGAGACTCTATTCACGATCTCGATAACCCTGGTGGAAACACCGGGGTTTTTTATGTTTGAGGAATGAAGCGACTCATGCTCGTGGTCGGCGCGGACGATTAGTTCTGCAACAAGCCTCGCCGGCGCGGAAAATTATCGAAGGATCATTTTAGAAGTTTTAATATTCGTTCTGAGGTCTTTTGAGCGGACTCGCTTTTATTAAAAATGACATGCTTACTTAAACGGTAGTTCGATGGATGCTCTATAAACCATCGGTTCACTTCAACGGGTTTTGCAAGTTCGCCGTCGCGATCTTTCATTCGTTGATTGCAAATTTGAATCGATTCCTCTTTGTCATCACTTGGCAAAATAAGAAATACATTCGGAAGGGGCCTCAAGGCCCGCTCTACAATTTCAAATTGAGTGTCATCTGGATAGTGCGAATGGCCTGCACCAAAATCAATTATCGACTTCGGAAAGTCGCGTAGGATTTGGATTACAGCACTAACCTCGAACGGCTTCCAGTAAAGCATTTTTTCAGCGAATGTTTCGAACGCATCTGCTGTCTCCATCCTGTACCCATCGCGGAAGTAATAATACCAACGCGTTCTATCCATTGGCACATTGGGAACGCCTGTCAGCTTAGCCAATTCAAAGGCAATTGTGCTCTTTCCAGACGCCATAGGGCCAATCAAAATAATAGGAAGAGTTAAATCCATGAAGATTAATTTAATCTAGGCAGGGTCGATCATGAATTAAAACTTTGTCGAGCTTTAACGTTAGCAAATGTCCGTCTGTGCGCGCGAACATTGACGCGGCTGTACCCGCGCCGGCGCGGAATTAACGGAAAGAGCGCCAAGTAAGAAATGATTTTTGGCCGGGTTTGATCTCGATCAATTTCGGTGGAAGTGCTTCGCCAGTTTCTGAGCCTGTAGCAGCTAAACCTTTAATTGAGATGTTGTACTTTCCTGCCTTGAGCGGAATGCGGGAAATTTGCAGACCCCCGGGAAGTGTAGACCACTGCCTGAGATCGGCTTGATCCGTCAGATTTAATGCAATCCAAGAAATTGCACCGAGCACTTCGTTCTTCTGGCGAATTTGATCGGAGACGATGGCTTTTGTTGCAATGCCTGCGACACGTTTTGCGATGAGGCCTGCGTATTGATCGTCTAGCGTTTTGATTGCAACGTTGGTGACGTTGTAGATTTCTTTCGTCTCTTCTGTCGTGTGCACGACTCGGCCAGAGGCAAGACCGCCGTCGTCGGGAGGGCCGACTTCGATTCGCGCGTGTGTTGTGTAACTCATCTGTGGCAAAAGCATTGGGAAACGTGGTGACTGAGGGTTTGGAGCTTTTCTCGGGCCCCACCCCTGTTGATAAATCACGACGAGTTCGCCAAGAGATTTGTCTTTCCACTCAGGTTTTACTTTTACGTCATTAAATTGTCTGAGCCACTTTGCCGTGTCGTCTTCGCGTTGGGCTTTGATACTTGCACGAACAAGATCTTCTTTGAGTGGCTCGTAGCCCGGATGAAGTTCGTAAGTTTTTTTGTAAGCGATGTAAGCGTCGTCGTACTTGCGATCGGCTTCCCAAATAATCGCACTTAAATAATATGCGAACGGGTTTTGTTCGTAGTCGCGTTTGGCTTCCGTTTTATAGAGATGAAGTTTGTTATTAAGCCTGCGAACTTCGACGAGAGCCGATTCAAGATTGTCGAGCATGACAAAGTTAATGGCGTTCATCGCGTTGATGAGAACTTTTTCGTAGTCATCACCTTTGTACTGAACCATCCCTTCACTCAAGACAAGCGATGCCGTTTCTTTACTGAGGCTTGTGTAATCTTGAATGTCGGCGATTTTCTCGGCATCCGAAAGAACGCGAGCGCTTTCTTTGTATTTTCCCTCTTCGTGAAGAGCGATTCCGTAGTCGAGAAGATAAACGAGTTGGTCGTTTCCTTCTTCTTCAGCGAGAGGCTTTAAAAGTTCAGCGGCCTTTGTGGGGTTGCGACTGGCGATGTGGCTGCGCGCCTCTTTAACTTTGTGTTGGTAAGTCGCGCAACCAGTTTGCAGAACTAGAATGAAACCGAGGATGATGGGTGAAAAAATACGCACGGCCATTTTCCTCGGGTCTTTCTTCTAACCGACTCTTATAGACCGATTGATTTCTTACGATAGATCTTGCGCATCTGCTTTTGATCGGTCCAAGAAATCACGTTGGTCTGAAGATTCGTGAGGTTCAAAGTAAGTTTGTAATAGATCGTTTTGTCTTTACCAACCTGTTGCACAATCGAATCAAGACGACCGTTGATGATGTAGTCAGCGCCGACTTGGCCGCCAGGACCCTTCTTAGTTTCGCCGCTCACCATTCCAGAGTTTTGATATTCATATTCGCCCGCAACATCTTCACGAGCTTGCTTGTCTACGAACTGCATCTTCTCTTCTTTGCTGAGTTCTACGCGCATCATGTCCATGATCGACTCTGTGTCGATGTGCTCATCCGTTTTATTTTGGAGCTTCGTCATCATGACAATCGGCGGACGCTTTGCTTGCGTGATCGCGCGCGACTTTGCCATGCTTCCGACCAAATCTTGCACGGATTTTTGCATGTCCGTTTCAGACCACTGATCGTTTAGATTGTTTTCGGCGGTAACATTTTCGTCGTACTTACCTTTGACGAAAGCTTTTGGACCGCAGCCCAAGACAGTTAGAACGAAACCACTTAAAAGAACCACTAAAAGGCGCTTTGCCATAGCGAGTTTTCTCCTTCAGAGCCGATTGCCATTTCAATCTTGGCCGGCGAGCATTTTTAGAACGTTCACAATATTAAACATAAGCCCGACGCACCCGCAAGACCGGTCGTCTCTGGCTAGGTTCTTGGCAAGGTTTTCGGGCAGGTTAGAAACGAAACCCGGAATGCATGCTGCCTAAGCGAGGCACAAGTTTAATCCCTGCACTGCATATGACTTGCAGCACAGCAAAAAGGTTCAAACCGTCAGTTCAATGTTTAGAGGAGTAAATTTTGGAACTCACCTCCGCTGAGCGCGCATATAGGTTTCTTCGACCGTTGATACAGACAGATGTCGAGGAGTTTTGGGCTCTCGCACTAGGACCTAAGAAAAATCTTTTACGCGGGAGGATGCTGTTCCGCGGAACGGTCGACTCGTGCTTAGTGCATCCTCGAGACTTGTTTCGATTTGCCTGTACAGAGAATGCATCGGCCTTAATCATCGCGCACAATCATCCAAGTCGCGATCTTTTGCCGTCTCATGAAGACATACGCTTAACAGAGCAACTCATCGCTGCAGGTGATTTATTCGAAGTCCCGATCGTGGATCATCTGATTCTAACTGACGAAGGATTTTCGAGCTTTGCACGTAACCGGTGGTGCAAGTTCCCGCAAAGCTGATGTCTAGAGATGACAGCGAGGGGCAAATATTGAGAGAGGTATTTGCAGAGTTACGCTTTGGGGAGAGCGATCGCCGACGTATTCGTAGAGTACATTGTAGTTTCGGTCGATTTGTACTCGGTAACCCATTGCTTCAGCGCGCGCCATGAACTCGGCGACATATTGCTTTCTTGCATTTGCCTCCCAATCGCGAAGGTTTTTTTCAAATGCGACGAAACTTTCTATCTCCCCCTCGACGCTCTGTTTTTCTTGTGCGGGCTTTTCCATTCTCGCTACAGGATGCTTCTCACCTGCGAGTGGTGCGCCATGCAAAACGGCATCATGCTTTTTACGATACTTTTCATTGGGAAGAGATTTGCTTGGAAGGTTCGCGTACTGTGCGCTCAGGCGCTCGCTATTCAGACGATCGCCTATTTGTCGTTTGTAAAACTCAACTCGGCTGTCGATGGGAATTGCGCCCGGAGTTTGGCTTGAAAGCTCTTGAGCATTTTGAGGGGCCTTCTTTGGACCATGAAGAACTATCGCGAAGATAATCATCACGAATCCGCAGGCGATCAAAATGGATTCAAAATGCATCTTCTTCACGCGAAAAATCCTCGTGTCTCATAGTGAGATCGAAACTAAATTCCTCTACTTTTGTATCGGTAATAGGACGTTCGACTTAAACGGCGGCTTGCGATTCAGCGCCAGGAGGACCGTCGATGGGAAGAATAATTGTAAATTCGGTTCCTTTTCCTGGTTCCGACTTCACAGTGATGTCGCCTGAGTGCTTTTTGATGATGCCGTAGGAGATGCTAAGTCCCAAGCCAGTTCCCTGCCCAAGCCCCTTCGTCGTAAAGAATGGATCGAAGATTTTGTCTTGGATTTCAGGCGGCATCCCTTTTCCGCTGTCGCGAATTTTAATTTCCGCGCGACCTTTTCCTTTTTCGCCATGCTTTGGAGCAACTTGTTTTGTCGTCACCCAAATTTCACCATTTCCTTCGATCGCTTGGGCTGCGTTCGAGAGGATGTTCATGAAAACCTGGTTGAGCTGACTTGCATAGCAAAGGACCTGCGGCATATCGGCAAACTTCGTGTGAACTTCGATGCGGCCTTTTAATTCGCCGGTCAAAAGTTGCAACGTTTGTTCAATGCCGTCTTTAAGATCGATGCGTTTGATTTTCGCTTCTTCGAGTCGAGAGAAGTTTCTAAGCCCTACGACGATGTCACGAACACGACGTGAGCCGTCCTCGCACGATTGAATAAGACGCGGAAGATCCTTCACGATGTATTCATAATCATTTTGATCTTTTGCGGTAGGCATTGATCCCGGATTTTTCTCGACCGTCTCGATGATTTGCAATAATCGATTTGAGTAATCGCGAAGATGAGTCATGTTGCTGTAGATGAAGCCAATTGGGTTATTGAGCTCATGCGCAACGCCAGCGACGAGTTGACCAAGACTTACCATTTTCGAAGAGTGAACGAGTCGTGCCTGCGCATCTTTGAGATCGACGTTCGCGCGTTCAAGTTCTTTGATTTTCTTCTCAAGGTCGCCACGCGCCTGGCGAATACTTCGAGACATTTCGTTGAAACTATCCGTGAGAACACCGAGCTCAGTTTCGCTAGTGACCGGAACTTCGACTGCGTCGCCACGCGCTTCCATAACTTGGATCGCGTGAAGGAGATCGTTGAGTGGGCGCATGAGAACTCTTGAGATAACGACAGCGGTAATGATTGCGAGAAAGAAAATGCCGCCGGCGACCGCGAAGAATGCAGTATTGACGGTTTTAAGAACTGCTTTTGTTCTTTGTTTAGATGCGCCAACACCGACGTGAAACGTAGAATCGCCAAAGCGCACAGGGCTAATCATGAAGCCATAAACTTCTTGGCGAATGGGCAAATCGAACACCACTTCTTGTTGTTCGACTGTGCTGCTAAACATCGCCTTATCAAGCAACTGAAAATCTTTATGGCTTCCACCGACGATTTTTCCCTCGGTATCGAGAAAAAGAATTTCGGCGCTGAAGCGGTCTTTCAATTGTTGGAACGTCTTTGGTCCAAGTGTAAAAATCTGTTCTATGTATCCAGCCTTGCGGCCCGTCGCCGTTTGTAAGCGGCTCATGACGATAAAGTCCATCGTCGTACCCGCACCGCGGTTCACCAAAAAAATTCGACCTTTTGTATCGAGCGCTTGCTTGTAGTTTTCTGCGAGAGACAAGTTTTGTTCTTCGAGAAGTGCGTTTTCTCTTTGATCGGCGTTTTCATCCTGCGTGATTGTACTGAGCAGTCGACCATCGCGATCGAATAACGAACAGCTTGTTAAAATACTATTGCGTACTGACGGCTTCATTATCGCGCGCGCTTGCTGCACATTGTTCATCGCAAGATGCGTAATGAGTGACGTGTCTCGCTCTATCGTGTTCGCACGAGTCGCTAGGTAGCGCTGTTGATCCTCTAAGGTGACAATTAGTTCGCGAATATTTCCGCGCAATCGTTGTACGAGCTCGCCATCGATTGCCTGTTTGTATTTCTCAAGCGAATAGCCAGTTACAAATGCAACGGGGATTAGAGAAAAGAGCAAGAACCACACAATAAGAATTGTGCGAAGCGAACGCTTTGGTTGTCTGAGAAATCTTTTCGGTTGTTTCTTCATGTCTCCGGCTCAATCCACAGGATAAAGCGAATTTGCCCCTCAGGCATAACCCGTGGATGAGGGTCCTTAGAAATCCGGACTGGACCATAGGAACGAAGCATTTCAAGAGCGGATTCTTCGTTAGACTCAGGTAGGGCGAAGTGAAAATAGCTGCCTCGTCCGCGCTTCCAGCCGAGTGAAACTTCGCCTGCCTTCTCAGCGCCGAGCGAAGTTAACTTTTCTGCGATCTCGGGGGATGCCTCGTCCGCATTTGGTAAATTCATGAAGGCACGGTAGACGAGTCCCCGCGGTTGCTTTTCTGTTTTAACGACAACCGGTGGAGCGCTCTCGCTCTCGGTCGCCTCACCTTCAGATGCTGATCGAAGTGGTGCCTCTGTATCCGACGAGTCAGGTCCAAGATCGCTGTCAGCAACTTGGGGCTCTTGAGGTAAGACGACCTTTGT
>JANOUF010000082.1:0-12070 GCA_031416685.1 Bdellovibrionales bacterium | reverse complement strand
GAGGGTAAAGTCCCAAATGGTAAATTGATGGAAAAGGTTGAGCATGAAACGACGAAAATTGTTCAGCGTTATCTTGGCGGCATGAACAAAGCCGATTACTCGACTGTCCTATTCGCAGTAGAGAATTACGCTCGTCAGATCAACTCGTTGTTCGCACAATTTAAACCGCACGATGATCGCCAACCGGAAGAGCAACGCAAAGACGCTCTTTATTCATGCTTCTACGTATTAAAGAATTTGATGATTATGCTTTATCCGTTTGTTCCAGAAACAATGGAAAAATTAAAAGCCTCGTTAAATCTCACGGGCGATGTTTTCCGCGTTGATGAACTTGGAAGCGGAATTCCGGCTGGACACACGATTGGTCATAAGCAGCAATTCTTCCCTGCGGTTGCAGGTCACGAAATAGCAGAGGAAGCATGATTCGCAGTTTGCTCGTTACACTCTTTCTTTTCTTCTCGGTTGGTGCGGCGGCAGCTTCTGAGTTTCCTGGTGACCCGAAATTAACGAAACTTGCGTGGTATCCAGAAAAAATCGAACTCTATCACGCATGGAAAATCGTCGACTCGGCTCCTGACGTCATCGTCGCAGTTGTCGACATGGATTTTGACCTTGATCACCCAGAGCTGGTTGATGCATATGATTTAAAGTTAGCCCGGGATTTCTCGGGTAATAGTTTTAAAAAACATTCGCCAGACGCAAGCTACGCACAACACGGAACTTTGGTGTCCGCAATCATTGGCGCGAATGGAATCAACAAAATCGGAGTATCAGGCATCTTACGTCGCTCCCATATTATTCCGTTAAATTGGATGTCCGGTAGCGATTCAGTTTCAGCAATTCGTTTCGCGGTTGATCACGGCGCACGAGTCATCAACAATAGTTGGGGAATTCTTTCGACGGACCCGAAGGAACAAAAAGAGCTTCGAGATGCTGTTCAGTACGCGGCCGATCACGATGTCCTTATGGTTTTCTCCGCTGGTAACTATCGACAAAACAGCGATGTGAGCGGGCTATTTCCAGCAACTCTTACGACCGAGTTCGATAATTTGATTTCCGTTGGCGGGAGCGACGAACACGATCGACTCGCACAGAGCAATTATGGAAAAAAGACCGTCGACCTATTCGCTCCTGGCAAGAACATCATCGTACCGATGAATCGAACGAAATATGATTTCTCTGAAGGAACAAGTGAGGCGGCGCCAATCGTAAGTGGAATTGCGGCACTCATGTTTCAGGTAAATCCGAAACTTCATGCGCATGAAGTAAAATCAATTCTTATGAAGACCGTTGATAAGGTGCCGAGCCTTAACGGTCTTTGCCGTTCGGGCGGCCGAGTGAACGCATTCAAAGCCGTTCAAGCGGCACAAAAATATTAAAATCAGTGGGCCTTGTTCTGTTCTTTTACCGATTTTTGTACGCGGCTGCGGGTAACTGCGCGCTTTAAGCCTTCTTCGACACAGTCGTCTTCTGCTCTGATTCTCTTGAGTGGAATTATGCTCTTCGATTTTCCGGAGCAAGCTGATGCCAGAGCTTTCCAACTAACGTCACCTGAAGCTTTAACCGCGTCTGCTTTGCATCTTTCGAAGTGAACTGGATCATCACCAAACGCTTTGCTATTTGGCGTGCACATTTCAATCAATCTAAAACAGATAATTTATTCCGAGAGAAAGCGTTGTGTGCTTCTGATTCATGTCTGAGGCAGAAGATGTGCCAGTTCTGTTTCCACTTCCCGAAAATGTGGACTTGTAAAGCGCGATATCAAATTGACCAACAGCTTTCAGGTTTTCGTTTATTTTTTTCTCAGCGAAAACGTTAAAAGTGTTGATTTGATTTTTGTTCGAACCACCGGAGCTAACTGGTTTTTCTTCCATTCGCGGCATCAGAAAAAACGTCGTGCCTGCGCCAACCGTCCAAATTTTTTGCGGATCAATCGGTAGCGATCCAGCAACACCAAGAACCAAACCTGAATACGCTGTCGACGTTAAAGACGTCGGCTGAGTCACCGGCGAACTCAATGAATATTGAGCGATGCCGCCGCGGAGTTGAATTTTCGGACCAAAGAAATCGTCTTGCAGCAAAAAGTTATGTCCAATTGCAATTGAGTAACGATTCGTGCTCAGGTTCAACTCGCCGGGCGCAGATCCTGCGAGTGGATTCGAGCCTGTGATCACTCCCTGTTCGATTTCTACGCGGGCTGCCCAGCGCGGGTTGAGCCAAAGTTCACCGTGCAAGCCAATGAGCGGATACACATCTGTGCTTGCCTCAAGGGTGTCGCTTGAAGTGAGCGACACAGAATGGGTGAAGCTACCGAGGCCGACGCGAATTCCGACTGAACCGAAACTTGGAGGCCGGGCAGGCAACCACTCTCCTGGATTATTTCCGAAACTTGTTTTCGAATCGTCGCGGTCGCCTAATCCTCCGCCACCACTTGTCGGACCTTCGAGGCTGTCAGGCGCACCGTAGGTGACGGGATCAAGGCCAGCGATTTTGTGAGAGCGTTTAATAAGTCCCTTATCAAGCTCCGATACAACCGAACCAAAACTAAGAGTGTCTTCAACTTTTAGAACTTTAATTTTTCCGAGAATTTCTTTTTCGGCGCCAACGAGGAATCCAAATTTTGGATGTCGACCGAGTTTAAGTATTTGCACAACGGTCAAAGTTTGGCCCTGTACGATTCCATCGACACGGCCCAAGTTTACTGTCACGCGATTTTCCTGGCGGCTTAAAACCATACCGTCATACGGAATTCGTTTTAACATTTTTTGGAAGAGCAACTGAACTTGCTCTTTGAGTTCAGAAATCTCATAGCGAGGATGATCTTTTAGAATCTCTTGCACAAGAACGCGACCGTCTTTTTTCAAAAACAAATTCAACTTGATCGTAAGACCTGACGGGCTTTTGCTTGCGGAGGCGACTAAAAATGCTTCCGCTTCGATTTTCGCGCCGAGCTTAGTCACTTGAACGGGATTCTCCTCTAGCTCTCCAACCGTCGCGAACGTATCGCTTAAGGCTGCCTCGGATAAGTCCCACTGATGATAATTTTTCACGAGCTGAATGAGATGTGCTTCGATGGGACGCGCATAAATTCCGTCAAGATTATCTCGTACCGGAAAGACGGAAACTTTCCGAATTGTGATGTCGTTGTCGGCTTGGCTTACGTACGTCGAAGACTGAGCGTCAGTTTGCGCCACCGCTATTTGAGAATAAAACACCAGACTGAAGACGAGAAGAATTGCTCTCATATCACAAGTTTGCACGCTTCCTTGCCTTAAGACAACCCGGTGAAAAGCCGAAAGGTTAAAGCATGCGTTTTAGCGTATTTCTTTTTAGTTTAGCCTTCGCAAGTTTAGCATCGGCGCAGATAGATCCGTCTTCTGCTCTTCTGTTAAACCCGGATACTGGTGCGTCTACACGCGAAGGCGGTCTGGACTCAGGTCGGTATACGGTTAAGCCAGCTCCTAAGACGCAGTCAGCGCCTGCACTTCGCCGTGGAGATGTTAGAGAGGAAGCAAAAAAACCCGAGGAACGTCCAGCCTCGGAGTCGCCGCAAAATTCAACACCATCAAACACGACCTTTGCCCCAGAAGCTGCGGGCGTTCCGAAAGTAGTTCCGAGTCCACAGCCAGGCACTTTCCTCTCGGGAGCAGATGCGCCACTGCCACCGCCTCAGCCGATCGATGAGACAGTGTTGGGTGGTTCGGACGAAGAAATTAAAGAATACAAAAAAATGCTCAATCCCGAGGATCGCAGACACAATCTGATGGAACTTAGTATTGCACCGGCGTTTATTTACAACGACTCTCGATCGCCTTATTCATTCCGAAAATATTCAACAGCAAGCCCAGCTTTGGGCGGCGACGGACGCGTGTGGTTCTCACCGTTTTTTGGCGTACAAGCATCGTACATGACAACCTTAAGTGGTTCGGTGAATGATTCAACATCAACTGCAACTCGCACCATTACCGTTGCACAGACTTTCATGCGCGCAGGTATCCGTAGTCGAAATTTTCTTGCGACTGGAAAATACTCGCCATCACTGACGTGGGGGCTTGATTTCTACGAGCATTATTTTGTAGTTCCAAAAGACGCAGAGACGCGTGGTCGACTTCGCACCAACGGCGCACAAGTTTCTCTCGAGGGAGAATGGCCGACTTCGGGTCGCAGCAGCTGGTTGCTAGGAGTTTCATTTCTACCGATGGCTTCGCACAAAGAATATTCGACGGGACTCGCGCTTCGATCGGGAAGCCGAGTTGATTCAAATGGCGTCGGCATAAGCGTTGGTACGAAAATTCAGTACGACCGCTCAAGCGCACTTTTCATACGTCTCTCACATCAACTCGATAAGCATGTTTTCACAGGGCAAGCGGCTACCGCTGATCCGGTCAATGGGAACACGCCATCTGGAGTTCCAGTTACGAACTCATTTACGATTTTCCAACTTGGTTATACCTGGGGAAATTAAGTTTTTGGTGCGCTGACCGCGCGACTGCGCTTGATAAATCGATACACGACATAAACTAAAATTAAAACGACGACTATTCCAATGATCGCACCTTGTGTGCGCTTCACGTACTTGATTGCAACTTCCCAGTTTTCTCCGAATAAAAATCCGAGATAAACCCAGATCGGCACGCTGATCAATGCTGCAAAACCATCTTGCATAATGAAAACGGCGGGACGAACACCCATCGCTCCAGCGAGAGCATAAATTGGTGCGCGAAGGCCCGGCAAGAAGCGCGCAACGAAACAAATGAAGTGACCGTTTTTACGAATGCGATCTTCAGCTTTTGCAATTCTCTCTGGAGTTAAAAAACGGCGAAATCCTGGCAATCCAAAAATGCGGGCGCCGAATTTTCTTCCAAGAAAAAATAAAATTGCATCGCCAATCAGAACTCCGAAAAATCCGACAATCAATGCACCTGGAAGCGAGATGTGTCCCGACGATGCGAGTAAGCCAGCAGCAAGTAGGGTGATGTCTTCCGGGATTGGCAGGCCTAGACCACACAATAAAAGCACGCCAATGATCGAGGCATACGCAGCTCCCGTACTCATACCCATAGCGGATTCGTAAATTGTAGTAGCCAAACGGAGAGGATCCATGAGGGGGCCATTATCTATTTGGGTCCCAAAGGGGCGCAAGTCTATAATGGTAAAGGTCATGACAAGATTACTCGTCGCGGATGACGCGCCTTTTATTCGTGAAATCGTACGAGCCTTTGTCGACAAGATTGGCGGCATTTCGCTTGTCGGTGAGGCCACAAACGGTGAAGAGGCAGTTGAACTCGCATTAAAGCTTAAGCCAGATGTCATCTTGATGGACATCATAATGCCTAAGAAAAGCGGGATCGAAGCGACGAAGGAAATCATCAAGATCATGCCGGAGGCGCGAATCATCGCTTTTTCCACTGCGGATCAAGAAACGATGGTGATGCGTGCGCTCGAGGCAGGTTGTTGCAGCTTCATGGAGAAGCCCTTCAACCAAGAGCAGTTAGAGAAGGCGATTAACGAAGTTCGATAGTTACAAGAATTTTAGCTTTTGCCTCATGGAGGAGACAATGGCGGATATTTTATTCGTAGTGAAATCATTCTTGGCTACATTCATTCTCGTCGTGCTCATGCAAATACAAGTGAGCAATCAGACGATCGAGAGTCACATGCACCAATGGATACGCAGCTCTGAGGCTGTCTCAAGCTTGCGTGGCGTAGCTCAGGGTGCGGCGAAGATTTTGGATCAGGGCTACAGAGCATCGGTGAATGCAGTGTCGCGAACAATAGCCCCATACCTCGGTGATGAAGTGAATCGCGAGCAGATGGCAGGTACGCGAGGATTTGGTTTTCGCATGGAGCGAAATGATTCTCTTTTAAGGGAAGATGCCGATCAGGCAAAAAACAAAGAACGCATTCGTCAGCTTGAAGAAACCATTGATGCAAATTTTGATGAAGAATCTTCCGAGACGGAAGATTCAACTCTTTAATTTTCTAATTACGTTTCGCGACGGCGATCAGATGATGCCTGGCGGTACTTTTTGTCGGCTTTCGCTTCTTTCACCAATGGCAAAAGGAGCGGCTCACTATCACCAGTGAGTAATGTGCCCTGAGCCCAAGCTCCGCATGGCAATTGCTGAGATCCCATGAACTCTTTGTTCATAGACGCCGATGCTGAGGTCGACATAACCAGTGCCGCAACTAACAATAGTGCTTTCATAGCTTCTCCTTCGAAGTCATATTCTTGACCAGTAGTAGTGCGTGAATCGTGCCGCAGATGCGTTCGCGAGGCCGAACTATACCACTGTGATATCAAGTATTTAGGAGCTTCTCTTGAGGGGTATAAGAGCTGCTTTCGTGGCAAAGCTCGTCAAACACCCAACTCCGTCACTCGGGTGTCGTGTTGTTAAACAGCGGCTCGCGATTCCTTCGACTTAAAAACGAATTGGATAAGAAAAAAGCGTCTCACTTTGAGACGCTTTTTGAAAAAGCCGAATTTTTGGTTTCGCGATTAGCCGTTACCTTGTTTGTCCGCATTTTCTTTTGGAGCGGTCGGCTTAGGATTTTTATCTGCGTGTTCAGCAGGAGCATCTAACTGCTCGGCTGGATTTTTCATTGCGTCAGCAGTTTCGCAAGCTGTTTGAATGCAACCTTTGCAGTCTGGATCCAGCGCCATTGCTAGCTCGCATTTGTTTGCGTTCGTTGCAGCTGGTACCGCAACAGCAGCCCCGTCACCTCTCCGTTCACAATCCTTATCACCCTTGCAATCGTATGCGGAAGGCTTCGGAACTTTTACCGCGAGAGCCGGCATGCTCAAAGAAATCGCCAAAATGAAAATTGCTGTTAATGCCTTCATGACTTTCCCCTTACAAGCTCAGCTCAGAAGTTGCTGGAGCAATAATATCCAAAAGGTTATTAAATGTCGAAGCTACCTGAACCGCTACGGTCGGACCATCTTTGCTATCAACCTTTGAAATCTCATTATCTTTATACGTTACGACGATTGAACCAACGTTCGGTCGCGTGATGACCGCAGGTTTGTTCGTGCGTTCGTCATACTTGATAAGCACTTCTTTTTTTGCTTGATCGGTGATCGTAGCAATACGGCCGCGAACATCGTAAGTGAGACGAACCTTTTGACCATCGGAATTCTGCGCATAGGTCAGGTTTCCCTTTGGATCGTAATCGAAGTTCGTATCACGTTTACGCAGTGGCTTTCCTTTATCATCAAAGAACTCAGTCACGACGCGAGAAACTTTATTGTGCGTCTTGTGGTATTCGAAAAGCATCTTCGCGTTCGGCGTAGACTTTTCTCTGACAAGTCCATTCGGATAATACGCATATGTCGTCAAGTTTGTGTTCTTCTTGATCGAGATTGGGCGACCGAACTCAGGGTGGTACGTAATATCGAGTGACTCGTTATTATTTTTTGTAGCAACACGGAAAAGGTATTTGCGACCATCACCGCGTGTCTTGTGCCAAAACTCAAAGCGCGCTTGGTTGCGAACTTCTTTTCCACATTTCTTTACGGCTGTTGCAGTGAAGTTGTTCGTTGGATCGGACTTGCTCACTTCGTATGTGTAATTTTCTGTGCAAGCAACTCCGGTTTCGTCACCGCGATCCTGAAAACCAACAACCCAATCTTTTTTAGGATTGTAGGTAAGTGCCTTGAATGTGTTATCCGGGAAGTTGATACGAGTTAAATTGTGGTTGTCGTCATACTTAAACGTGTACGAGTTCTTCCACATGTTTTTTACGAAAACCAAATCTTCGCCGTCGTATTTATATTCGGTTTTAAGGCCTTGTGGTCCGTTGATCTCTTTCACACGCTTATTTGGGTAGTGCTGGAAAGAAAGTTTGCGACCGTTGTTGTCGACAACTTCTTTAAGCAAGGAACCGTTCCAAGTAATTTTGATGTAGTTGGAGTTTTTGTCGGCGAGGACAACGAGTCTTCCGTCACCATCAAATTTTTGTTGAGTGCCATCCGCAAGCGAACGCACATAGTGCTCGCCATTCCAAGTGATCTGCTCAACTTCGAGGTTATCGCCTCTGTAGACGGTTCCTTTTTTTATTTCAGCTTGTGGAAGTCCTGCCGCTTTTGCCCACTTCGTGCGTTGCTCAGCGTTTTCGCGAAGCTGAGAATTGAGTTTTTCGAGGTATTGCGAAGTTACAGAGCGGTTCGTTTGTTTTACGTAAGCGATGATCTTGGCAATCGTCTCTTCAACGTCTTTGCCGTCTGATTTCCCACGAGTGAAAAGAATTTCTTGGCCTGCGCCGCACTCTTGGAATTTCAAATTGCCCTCAGGAGTTTTCGTGAGTTCACTCTCGAAATCCGAGCACCAACCGAAACCGAAAATACCATTATGTACCGAGCGGCTGTTGTAGTAGCGCTGCACTTTTAAATCAAAGCCGGTACCTGCAGTCGTGAGATCCAGCCATGAATCGGTGTAGTTGGCGTTCTTCATGTCGACAACGGCGTGCGCCTGAAGTGAGAACAGAAGAGCGATCGCCAGAGAACTGGCCAGAGAAAAGCGTTTCATCCTAAAAGCTCCTAAGAGAAGTCATACGTTAATTTTAACAATTTTCCTGATCATTAAGCCACCGATTACTTGCAAGGTCAGTACGGCCAGAAGAGCAAGGATGCCGACGAACGTATTGAACAAAGGTGCAACGTAATTTGGATCCATAACTAGGAAAATCAAAAGTAATACAAACGGCACAGACGTCAGGATAATTCCCTGCATGATGCCTTGAGCGGTGAGTGCCTCAATTTTTTTCTCAACCTTTTGGCGCTCGCGAACCGTATAGACGATAGTCTGGAAAGTCTCGGCCATATTTCCGCCGGTCTCTTGCAAGATATTCACGCTCGTTACGAACATTTGTACGTCGGGACGGGGAATGCGAGTTCCGAGTTCGTTGAGTGCTTCTTCAAGACTGCGACCTAGGCGCATTTGCGAAAGAGCAAGAGCGAACTCTTGGCTCATTGGGTTCGGAAGATTTTCCTGAATGCGCTCCATCGATTGCTGAACGCTAAGACCTGCTTTGATTCCGTTTGCCATAATCGTCATGCCGTCGATCATTTGATCAACGAAACGATTGCAGCGCTTATTCCACATCGCAGTGACGATCGTCTTTGGAACAGTCCAACCGATGACAGTAACGGCTGAGCCGAAAATCACGCCCGCGAGTAAGTTCGGCCAGCAAACGAGGAAGATAACTCCGCCGAGACCGAAGCTTAACATCAGCATCAGGCGAGTGACTTTCTTGCTGTCCGTATCCACGAACATCAACTCGAGCAAACGCAAAACTTCCTCGCGTTGACCGAGACTTTTCTTCTGGAGAAAATTGAGCACTTTATCTACCGACGCGTAGAAGATAATAAAAACTAAAGCACCGACACCGAGAATGACGAACCAGTCCTGGCCAAGAAGAGCGCTCATCGCTTATCTCCTCCAGAAACTTTTTTAAGTGGGGTTGGGCCTGTGGTGGCGGATGCAGCTGGTTGCGCTGTAGCAGGCTGCTGCCCAGGTTGCGTACCTTCGTTCGAGAAAATGCCCTGCGGAATTTTAACTCCGCGTTTTTGCATGCTCTCAACAAATTTTGGAATTAAGCCGGTTGCATGGAATGAACCAATGATGCGTCTGTTCTTGTCGAAGTCTTTTTCTTTGAACGTAAACACTTCTTGAAGTGTGACGATCTCGCCTTGCATGCCTTGCACTTCAGTGATGCTGATGATTTTGCGGGTGCCGTCTGAAAGACGCGAGATCTGAACGATTAAATTGACCGCGCCAGATATCTGTTCGCGAAGTGCTCGTGCTGGAAGATCCATCCCGGCCATCATGCAAAGTGTTTCGAGACGACCGATCGCTTCCTTCGGATTGTTCGCATGAACGGTTGTCATCGAACCATCGTGACCTGTGCGCATCGCTTGTAACATATCGAGCGCCGCACCATCACGACACTCACCCACGATAATGCGATCTGGACGCATACGAAGTGAGTTCTTAACTAAGTCACGGATGTGGACAGCTCCGGTTCCTTCCATGTTAGCAGGGCGCGTTTCAAGGCGAACGACGTGATCTTGCTTGAGTTGTAATTCGGCTGCGTCCTCGATCGTGACCACTCGCTCATTTGAGCCGATGAATCCCGAGAGAGTATTTAACAAAGTTGTTTTACCTGAACCCGTACCGCCCGATATAATGATGTTCATTTTGTTCGCGACAGCTAAGCGCAAGAACTCCATCATGTTGTTGGTACATGCACCGAAATCTTTTACGTAAGTTTCAACACTTATCGGTTTTTTGCGGAACTTACGAATCGTAACGGCGGGCCCGTCGATCGCCAAAGGCTCAATGACAGCGTTAACCCGACTTCCATCTTTTAAGCGTGCATCAACGTAAGGAACACTTTCGTTAATTTGTCGGCCAAGTGGAGTCACGATACGCTCAATAACCTTACGTAAGTGGAAATTGCTTGTGAAGGTCACCGGACTTAACTGCACGATACCGTTTTTTTCGATGTAGATCTTCTGATAGCCATTTACCATGATTTCAGTCACAGCTTCGTCAGCTAACAAATCTTCGAGTGCACCAAGTCCGAGTGCCTCATCCAAAACTTCTTTTATGATTTGGGCGCGCTCGTCACGGCTGATGCCTGTTGCTTCTTTATCGACGATAGAAGAAATCACCGATTGCGTTTTTCTGCGCAATTCTTTTTCTTTCTCAGGATCACCTTGAGTGTCTGTGAGATTCTTTTTCAAATCCATCGCCTTGATAAGCTCGGCGTGCACTGTAAGCTTCAAAGCAGTTCGTGCATCGACGTTCTTCGGCGGACCTTTTAGCGCGCGATTGCTTGGGCCTGACTCGGCTACTGGCTGTTCGCGCTTGAACTTGAGTTCCGTTGGCCGAGCAAGAGCCTTCAGCTGTTGCAACACGCCACCAGTCAGTTTGCGCACGATTTCGTAATACGCCGCCGAAATAGGCGCCTTCGGGTTTGCAAGCAAGAATGGAGTTGAACGTTGAATTGAAGCCGTCGCACTGATGTCGTCTTGCGGAACCGCACCGATAACATTACGACGAAGTGTTTGGCCAATCGCTTGTGGCGAAAGTGCCGCAGGGTTTGCTTTGTTAACAACGATTTGAAGCATATCCCCAGGCAAACTCGCGCCCATGAGTTCCGAAAGCAAACGAAGCGTTTGGTTCACGGAGAGAACTTCTGGAATGGTCACGAGCAGTAATGCAGTGGCGCGTTCGATGACAGCCATTTGCATAGCAGTCATCTGCGTTCCCATGTCAACGATGATGAATTTGTAGAAGTTGCTTAAGCCTTCGAGCTGCTTAATGAGCTGATCAGCGTTCACGTTGAGAGTTTCATCGCGACTGCGAACGGCGCCGATAAAACCAAGTCCACTCGGATGTTGAGTTACAACTTGGCTTAGATTCGATTGCGAAATCGCGCCAGAGAAATTTGCAAGATCAGCGGCCGTGCGAATTTCGCGCAGACCCAAAATGAAGTTTTGATCGCCACAGCTTTGCGAATCCAAATCCACCAGAAGAGTTGGTGCGCGCATCTCGGTCAAAAAAGCGAGCGCAAGGTTCGCAGCAAAAATACTTTTGCCAACGCCGCCTTTGCCACCAGTGATTCCGATGATGTGTGAGTTCGGATTAACAGCCATAACTTAGCGAAACCCCTTCAGAAACTTATCGGAAGATGCGCCGCCGCTCGTGAGTCTAGTCCAGGTGTTTTGGACCGAAGGAGAGTACCCTCTTAAGTGGGGTACACATAGCAACCATGCCGTTCAGCCGATCCGCGCTCGCTCTCGCATCCTGCTTCGCTCGTCGGGGTACCGACAGGCGCTGGATCGGAGCCCCCACTGAAGAGGGTACTCTCCTTCGATCCAACACACATCAGCCTCGACATTAGTCGCGGAGGCGGAACTTCTTCTTAATTTTTTCTGCTCCTGCTGAAGCTGACGACTTGATGATCGGTGTGACGAACACGACGAACTGGCTCTGGTTACGCTGGAAAGATTTCGAAGCGTAAAGAGACAGGATCGGCTGTTCTGGCGCGCCTTTTGGAAGCT
>JANOUF010000081.1:0-1802 GCA_031416685.1 Bdellovibrionales bacterium | reverse complement strand
ACCGAGCAGAGTATAGTAGTCGGCTTTAGCCACGCATTACTCCTTAGGCGTTGAAATTTCTTTAGCCACAACGACCTGTGCCGGTCGGATAATCTTGTCGTGAAGTTTGTAAGCTTTTTTAAACACTTGTGAAATGTGGCCCGGTTTCACGCGATCTGTTTCTTCGCTACTAAGCGCTTCGTGAACCGACGGGTCAAACTTCGCGCCTTCGCATTCGATCGGCTGAACTCCAAATTTTAAAAGCATCTTGTAAAATTCATTTCTAGTCAGGCTCATGCCCTCTTTGAAGCTTTGCATATTTTCGGGAGTTAGATCGAGCGCCAACGCGCGCTCAAAATTATCAAGAATGTCTAATAGGTCAGTAACAATCCGTTCAGCACCGTAGCGAATTAATTCTGAGCGCTCTTTGATCGCTGATTTCTTAAAATTTTCAAAATCCGCACGTAAATATAAATTTTCTTTTTTTGCCTGGTCTACTTCGGCTTGGAGTCTCGCCGCTTCGGTATCTGCACCGACCGCCGTATCGCCCGTATCGAAACCCGATAAGTCGACGGTATTATCATCTGAATCGCTTTTTTTATCCGACACGTATCCTCCACTCGATCATGAACTCAATATGAAGCGAAAATCAGGCCTGTCAACCCTCAGAGGATATCTTCAGGCATGAAAGTCAGCTCGTAAAATACCTGGTTTGCACGTACCCTCTCGCTCGCCGGAAGAGAAAAATTTTCTATGCTTTTCACGAGCTGATTTTGCGTGGCAAGCTTTTCTAACCGAAGTAAAATTCGTTCCGTCACCGTCGGGAACTTGCTGCGCAGAGCCACAAGGTTCAGGCCCTCTTTTTTGCGCAACTGCGTGTGCAAATAGTCCGTCATCGCCTCGTTTAGCTTCAAATTTTCGATTTGATCTGCCGGCAAATTCTGCGCGCTCGGTTCGGCCCGCCAAGGGACTTTAGCTTGCTGCAAATATGCTTTTATATTGGGGGAGTTCCAAAAACGAGTGCCATTGGCACTCCATTTCGGATGATAAGAGTGGGCGCTGACGCCCAATCCCCAATAAGCCTCATCGTTCCAATAGGTGCTATTGTGTCTTGATCGAAAGCCCGGCTTTGCATAATTCGAAATTTCGTAATGGTCCCAGCCGTTTTGCGAGAGGGTTGACGAAATCGTCTCGAACATTACGGCCTGATTGTCATCGGGAGCACGACCCCGATTCATAGGGTGAGCTTCGGGAATCGTGAGCAGGTAGGCGCTGACGTGGGGAGGATCGAACTCGACCAATTCTTTAAGGTCATTCGCAAGCATCTCGTCGGACTGACCTGGCAGACCAAACAAGAGATCGAACGAATAATTAATCGTATTTTCTTTAAGGAACTTCAGGGTTCGGCGAGAGTCTTCGGCAGAATGTTCGCGCCCGCATTTTCTCAACAGCTCGTCATTGAAGGTTTGGACGCCAACGCTGAATCGATTCACGCCCGCAGCTCGATAAAGGTCGAGCTTTTTTTGATCAACAGTTCCGGGGTTAATCTCGATTGTGATCTCGGCGTCCTGAGCTATTTGAAAACCACTGTTGTTGAGCCTCTGGACTATGGTTAGAATATCGTCAGCCGGTAAAAGGCTCGGCGTGCCGCCGCCAAAGTAAATCGTGTCTATTTTATTTTCTTGAAAAGCGGCCCGTCGGTTCTGGATTTCGCTTAAGAGAAGTTGCGTGTACTGATCCATCTTGAACTCGTGATCGTGAGGCAAGGTGGAAAAATCACAGTAGTGACATTTCTGCAAACAATAGGGGATGTGAATGTAGAT
>JANOUF010000080.1:0-2783 GCA_031416685.1 Bdellovibrionales bacterium | reverse complement strand
TCGGTAGAAAATTTTAAAAAATCTTTTGATGGTAAACTTGTTCACGACGGCGTCACTTTTCATATTAACAAAGGTGAGTGCGTTGGTCTTGTCGGCGGATCGGGCGTGGGTAAATCAGTATTTTTGCGAAGTCTTATCGGTCTCGAAAAGCCCGACAGCGGAAAAGTCATTTTTGACGGCATCGACGTCGCATCTTTGACCGAAAATCAACTCATCGCTGTCCGCAAACGTATCGCCTATATTTTTCAAGGCGGTGCGCTTTTCGACTCGATGACGGTGTTCGATAATTTAGCTTATCCGCTCAGAGAACATACGAAGCTAACCGAAGCCGAGATCGCGGACAAAGTTCAAGATCAACTCGATGACTTCGGCCTCGGGCACACAACGCAACTTCTGCCTTCTGAAATTTCGGGCGGTATGCAGAAGCGTGTAGGACTCGCGCGTGGAATCATTATCGGCCCCGACGTCATTTTGTATGATGAGCCGACAGCAGGCCTTGATCCGTCGAATACGAAAATGATTCAACAGTTGATTTTGAAGTTGAAGAAAAAAGGCGTGACCGGGATTCTCGTCACGCATGATATGCCAACCGCCATGGCGGTATGTGACCGCATCGTACTTTTACGCGGTGGAAAAATTGTCGCCGAGCGCACAGTTGACGAACTTGAATCTGAAGAATTAGTCGGCCCGATTGCCGAATTTATCTCAGGCGACATCGAAAATATTTCTCCCGGACATAAAAACTTTAAGGAGAGTCCATAATGGCAGCATCTAAAGGAAGCCTCGGCCGCAACTTTCGACTCGGCATTTTCGTCGCATTCGGAATTGCGATTTTATGCGCTTCAATTCTCATTCTTGGCGGAGATAAACTCCTCTTCCGCAAATCCGCGAAATTTTTTGTCGAGTTTCCTCACGCGCAAGGTTTAGCGGTTGGCTCAGTTGTTTCGATGGCGGGTCTTGAAATCGGAAACGTGACAAATTTGAAAATTGCTGAAAATCGGGATGTCATCGTGGCCGAAGTGACAATTGCCGAGCAGTATTTGGGACGCATCACGAACGAATCGAATCTTGAAGTGCGAACTCAAGGTGCTCTCGGTGATAAATATATCTACGTCGATCCGGCCATGGGCGGAGAAGCGATCACTGAAGGCGCAACTTTGGTTTCAAAAGCGAAACCTGATCTTTTGGACATATTGTCGTCAAAGTCTAATGAACTCGGCGGTTCTGCAATCGACCTAGTTAAAGAACTCCACACACTTTTGCGCGAGATGAACGACAATCAACGGATGTCGCGTTTGCTTGAAAGTATGGTTGGTACTACCAAAAATCTCGACAAACTGACCGGCGATCCGGAATTGAAAAAATCCCTCGTACATTTGAGTAGCGTGTTGGCAAAAATCGACCGTGGCGAAGGTACTTTGGGGGCACTCATAAACGATTCGAGTCTTCACGATCGCCTTATGGGATTCTTGGGCGAAAGCCCGCGCAATAGTTACTTGAAACCGCTTATTCGCGATTCGATTCGGTCGAGTGAAAGAGCGAAGCGGTAACTGCCGGCCGCCACTCAGTCGAACTGTCTAAAGACTGTACACCTAAAATTTACATGATCGACTAAAACATAACAGGCGAATTATCCATTCGTGTTTGTTATATTTTGTCCCTCACACGACGGATTTTAGCTCTGGAATAGGTTCCGACACAATTTTAAAAGGTATCGAGTCTTTATGATTTTGCGATTGCTTTCAATGATAGCTTTTATAATTACGGGCGGTTTCTCTTTTGCTGAGACTCCATTTGCGGTAGCGACCGATGTAAAGAATGAATGCGTCCGCCTACTCACTCTTCTAGAAGATGATATTACGCCCAATGAACCCATTATAATTAACGTGAATTGGGGCTATTATTGGCAAAATGCCAGATTTCTAGGGTTAAGTTCCGAAAAAATTAGCCAGAAGACTATTGAACTCCAATCCCTTTACCCGGCTCGTGCAATAGAGTTGTTGCGCTCATTAGGCATCGAATCTGCGCATTCCCGTAAGCCGCTTAAGCCAAGTGATTATTTGAAACTCGCTGAACTTATCGCCAGCACAGTAGATATAGAAAGTTTAGGCATGTGGGCATCTATTGAAGGCGTTGACTCAGATCGAGTTTTTACTGCATTCGCAAAAGCCGTCGATTCGGATATTCTGGATGACGAATTAATCGCAGAGCTTTTGTTATGGTCTCATCTGTGGCTGGGCGGTCCAAATCGAACTCAGCTGGCCAAAACTTTTTGGTTAAAATCTAAATCTCCCAAGTTAGCATGGATGATTTTGCAGCAATTCGATGGTGCCGAAAGAGAAGAATTCGGAGCACTCGTGCAAAAAGATTTAGACACAATGACAAGGAGAAACCAACTTTATAATTATGACAGCGAATTTGAGACTAACTTAAAGTTAGCCCATTACATACCCAGATCTTTTTTGCCAGAAAATCTAATTAACCGTATTTACCCTCAATGGATCGACCTGAAAAACTATCCCCCGCTGGTGCTAGAAGGAGTTTCGAGTTGCCTTCTTGGAGAAGAATTTGCCGGAGATTGCCAGAACATGACAAGTGGTCACTTCGATACCTTGGGACTCACATTTGAACAGTCCAGCGATTATCGAAATAATGTTCTTATATTTGTCGGAGGTCATTTGGCCGGATCGCTCAAGTTAACTGGCGATTCGTCGATGATTGGGATGCGCAATATAGTCGATACAAAAGGAAATTTAATTCTACATCAAAAAATTAATTTTGAG
>JANOUF010000079.1:0-15271 GCA_031416685.1 Bdellovibrionales bacterium | reverse complement strand
TACGTAAAAGTTCGGCCACCGAGATGAACCCAAAGTACATTTCCGATTTTCTCAGTTATAGGTGCTTTCACACTGTCCTCCAGCTACCGAGCCACGGACTGCCCGACTGACCTGACACGCGATTGCCTGACTGCCCGACATTCTTATACGCCGCCTCGGCGAACGCCTTTTCAACTTCACTCAACCCCGGGTTCTCTAGCCCCTCAGGAAAATTCTTCTGAATGAACTGCGTCGTCATCGTTCCCGACACAAACTCCGGGTGCGAAAGAATTTTTTGTAAGTATGGAATGTTGCATTTCAATCCGAAAATCACGGTCTCTTCGAGTACAGTGAGCATCTTTCGGATAGCGCGCGGTCTTGATTCGTCCCATACAATCGCTTTTGCAATCATTGGATCGTAAAACGGTGTGATCACATCACCCGATTCAAAACCGACTTCGAAACGACGACCCGGACCCTCGGGCCAAATGAGCGAACCAAGTTTGCCTGTGCTCGGAAGTCCGCGATTATATGAATCCTCGGCATAAATCCGACATTCAATCGAATGACCTCGAGGAACGAGCTCAGCTTGATTCCAAATTGCGAACTCTTGAGCTGCCGTTAGAATTTGTGCCTTAACAAGGTCAACACCCAAAACCATTTCGGTTACAGGATGCTCAACTTGCAAACGCGTATTCATCTCGAGAAAATAAAATGCATTGTCTTGAACTAAAAACTCAACAGTCCCAGCGCCGCGATACTGAGCTGCTTCTGCAAGCGAAACTGCAGCCTTGGCCATTTGCGCACGCAATACATTTGAGAGCGAAGGTGACATTGCTTCTTCGACGATTTTTTGATGGCGACGCTGTACAGAACATTCGCGGTCAAAAAGGTGAACGCAGCGGCCAGTCGTATCGCCAAAAACTTGGAACTCGATGTGCTTTGCGCGGTCGAGATATTTCTCAAGGAAAACGGCTGACGAACCAAATGCGCTTTGTGCTTCACGCTGCGCTGACGGAATCAACTCAAGTGCATCTTCGCGAGTGTAGAGAACTTTCATCCCGCGACCGCCGCCACCAGCGGCCGCCTTGCAAATGACTGGAAATCCAATTCGCTCGGCTTCTTGAACTAAGCGTTCAAGTGTTTGATCGTCACCCATGTAACCAGGAACTGTCTGAACTTTTGCGTCTTGAATCAATTTCTTCGCAGAAATTTTATCGCCAAGAGCCCGAATTGATTTTGGCTTTGGGCCAATGAAAATCAATCCCGCTGCTTCGACTGCTTCTGCAAAATCTGCATTCTCCGATAGAAATCCAAAGCCAGGATGAACTGCTTGCGCGCCGGCACTACTTGCAGCTCGAACATTTCGTTCAATTTGCAGATAACTTTCTGAAGTGGGCGCTGGACCGATGCAAACGTTCTCGTCGCTCATTCGAAACGCGCGAGTGCCAACATCGGCTTCCGAGTGAAGCAAGACAGTCTGAATGCCGAGCTCATGACAAGCATGAATAATTCGAACAGCGACTTCACCGCGATTTGCGATCGCAATTTTCTTGATTCGCTTGCTCACGGCTTAACCTTCCAATTCGGAGATTTCTTACTAAAGAAACTTTTTAAGCCCTCTTGTCCCTCAGCGCTCACACGGCGCTCAGAAATCACCCGCGTCGTTTCTGCCATAACTTGCGTCCAATCAACGGGTGACGTATTTAAACGAAGAAGTTTCTTAGTAGAACGAACTGCTTCTGGTCCATTTTCGTGAATGAGTTCAATTTGCTTTTTCATGAACGCATCTATTTCGATCGTAGATCCCACAAAATGAACTAAGCCCGATTCTCGTGCGACATCGGCGGAAAACACTTCTGCCGTAAGCATGTAACGATGCGCAGCCGCTGAATGCATTTTCTCAAGGACAAATGGGCTAATCACCGCAGGCGCTAAGCCCAACTTTGCCTCACTGAAACAAAACTGCGTTCCAATGTCGGCGGTAACAATATCGCAAACTGCGAGAAGTCCTAGAGCGCCGCCCATCGCGTGACCGTGCGCTTGGCCAAGCAATGGCACCGGACATTCACGCATAATCGAAAACATCCGAAACAGACTTTCAGAGTCTTTAATGTTTTCTGCGAGTGTGTAATTCACCATCGACTGCATCCAACTGAGATCGGCGCCGGCGCAGAATGATTTTCCTTCACCTCGCAAAATAACCGCGCGAAGATTGGAGTCGTTATTGAGGTCACGTTTAAAAAGAATAGTCAGCTCAGCGATGAGATCCGGATCAAAAGCGTTTCGAACATCTGGTCGATTCAACCACACAGTCGCGACAGCATTATTTCGTTCGAGTCTGACATTATTCATGCTGATTACATCCTGAACACGCCTTGTGCCGGCTTCGGCCAAGGTCGATTGAGGCTTGCGCTGATTCCTAATCCAAGAACTCGTCTCGTGTCGGCAGGATCGATAATCCCATCGTCCCAAAGCCGAGCTGTCGAGTAATACGCTGAGCTTTCTTGCTCATACTTCGCAAGAGTCGGTGCTTTGAACTTCGCTTGCTCATCTGCTGACATCGTTTGGTTTTTTTCTGCAAGCTGATCCATTTTCACTGTGAGCAAAACATTTGAGGCCTGCTCGCCGCCCATAACGGAAATCTTTGCGTTCGGCCACATCCAAAGTTGTCTTGGTTGGAAAGCACGGCCGCACATTCCATAGTTTCCGGCACCATAGGATCCACCAATGATCACTGTAAATTTAGGCACGCTAGCATTACTCACAGCCATAACCATTTTGGCTCCGTGTTTCGCGATGCCTTCATTCTCATAGGCCTTACCAACCATAAAGCCCGTAATGTTTTGCAAAAACACGAGCGGAATTCCACGCTGCTCACAAAGCTCGATGAAGTGAGTTGTCTTCAGCGCACTTTCGCTAAAGAGCACACCGTTATTTGCAATAATTCCGACTGGCATTCCGTAAATGTGCGCAAAACCTGTGACGATCGTTTTTGCATAGAGAGCTTTGAACTCGTGGAAGCGACTTCCATCGACAATCCGAGCGATCACTTCGCGAACATCAAACGGCTTTCTCGCGTCATGAGGAATGACCCCGTACAATTCTTCTGAGGAAAACAAAGGCTCTTCGCTTGCGCGAATTTCAAACGGCGATTCTTTCTTCCGGTTGAGATGTCGAACAATCGAACGAGTTATCTCAATCGCATGCTGATCATCTTCTGCAAAATGATCGGTGACGCCGCTTTTCTCGCAATGCACTTCCGCGCCGCCAAGTTCTTGCGCGGTCACAACTTCACCAGTCGCCGCTTTTACGAGCGGAGGTCCACCCAAAAAAATTGTTCCGTTGTCTTTCACGATGACGTTTTCATCGCTCATTGCTGGAACGTAGGCGCCACCGGCCGTGCACGAGCCGAGTACGACAGCGATTTGTGGAATGCCCGCTGCTGACATACGCGCTTGGTTGTAGAAAATGCGTCCGAAATGCTCGCGGTCAGGGAAAACTTCTGCCTGCAGAGGTAAAAATGCGCCGCCGCTATCGACCAAATAGATGCAAGGGAGACCATTTTCAAAAGCAACTTCTTGCGCGCGAAGATGCTTCTTCACCGTCATAGGAAAATAAGTTCCGCCTTTCACCGTCGCATCGTTGGCTACGAGAATACACTCTTGCCCTTCGATACGACCGATTCCAGTAATGACACCCGCACTAGGAGCAGCACCTTCGTACATATCCCATGCAGCGAGCGTGGAAAATTCCAAGAAGGCAGTGTCTGGATCAAGTAATCCTTCGATGCGCTCTCGAGCCGTGAATTTGCCGCGCGATTTGTGGCGCGCAACTGCTTCAGCTCCACCGCCCGCTTTTACTTGCGCGAGCCGCGAACGAAGTTGGTCGACGTGAGATTTCATTGCTGTTGCATTGGCTTTGAAGTCGCTACTTGCGGAATCAAGTTCAGTTTGCAAAACGTCCATTAAGTCTTCTCCGTTTTGCCGCTACCAAGTGCTTTTGCTTGATGGAAATGCCAGTCGACATTGATCTCAGCGACCAACCGTCCATCGTGGTCGTAAATTTTAACTGTGCACGACGGTTTTACTTCGCCCTCAGAGCGAAGCCTGAACAACAAAGCTTCACGTTCATTTTCTGGAATATCGAAAACCGCTTTCGTTGCCGTACGAGCATCGAAGAAAAATTTTGCACTTAAGTTTGTTACGCGCATTGAATTGCGCTGAAGATTGAGCAAACGCCCCCAATAAATTCTCGAAGCAAATTCAGCGGCTGTCGCGAGTGCGCCAACATGAACAACGCCGCCTTCCGCTTTGTTTTTCCAGCGATCCGGCAACGTCACTTCTGAGCGAGTTTCAGTGAGTAAATCAACCGTCAAACCCATACCCGCAAGATAAGGATCACTTAAGTTTGACACTGCGCCCAAGAGCTGACGACTCAGCCATGGATTGTGTTCTTCCAGCCAAGTTCCGAGACGTTTCGGGTTTTCGACGTAGCTCTTCAGCTCAGGCAAAATTTCTTTCAGCTGATCAGCGAATTCTTTGATGTTTGAAAGTGGCTCTTTCGGTGACATCTCGTAGACCTCGGCCCCCACTTGAGTTATTCAAGCTCTAGCTCTAGTACGAAAGGAAAGCGAAATCAGCATGAAATACATTGCGTTGTTGATCGTACTTGGATTTATGGGATGGACCTGGAGTATTGCAGAAGCAGATCGCGATTTTGGCTTAGCTGAAAGCCGCGAAATGGAAAGCCTGATTCAGTAAATCATCACAGATTACGTTAAAACAAAACGACCTGAGGTTCTCAGCCTTCGCTTTCTGCAGCTTTTTACAGAAGTCATCACTCCCAACAAAGAAATGCGCGTTCACGTGCGCTACATAATCGAAGAGCCAGCAAGTGAAGACGATTCGGCCGAACAAACATTCCAAGGTGTCGTTATATTGAAATCCGATGACGGCAAAGTTTGGTCATGGGCAGGACAAGACGTTCGCGCGCCAATCGTTGAATTCAAAAATGGCGTGAAAGTGGACAAGAACGTCCCGAATGAGTGAGCAGCAGCGCTTCATTCAAATCGATGAAGAAGGCTATTTTCTGTTCGACGGTAATCGAGTTACTGACGAAGACTACGGTCGAGATCTCTTAAAAAATTTATTTATCGATGATCGAGGTCGTGTTCTCTGCCGCACAGCTGGCCAAGAAGCTAAAGTTGAAGCTTTCGATGAACCTTTGGTCGCTGCGAATGTCGAACACGGAACCGCAGGTAACTGGTCGCTGATCCTGCCTTACCAACACCAAGAAAAGTTCAAGCTCGAAACCCTTTCGCTGGATGAGTGGGACCGTTTTCACGGACGTACCGATCGCGGTTTGCCGTTCGTATTTTCTCGCGCAGCTCAAGCTGAATTTTTTAATCTTCTCGAGGAATTTGATGACGATTCGATTTCAGCTGACGGAAAGACCTACTCGGTAGAACCTTGGCTGCCACCGAATTCTCAAGCGCGCGAAGAAAAATTTTGGTCGACTATATATCAAAACCAAAAGCCCGCTTGGGATTTAGAGCAACCACATCCGGCGCTTCCAATTTCAGTTCCGCAACTCAAGCTCACAAAATCGAGAATTCTAGTTCTCGGTGCGGGCCTAGGACATGACGCTGCTTACTTTGCGCAGCAAGGACACATCGTCACGGCCGTCGACTTCAGCGCTGAAGCGATCACTCAAGCGAAACAAAAATTTGCGAGCCAGAGCAATCTGCAATTCATGCAGGCTGATGCCTTGAAGCTTCCATCAAGTTTTGATTCGCAATTCGATATCGTGTTTGAACACACACTTTACTGCGCGATTGATCCCGAGGAGCGAAACGAAATTGTTCGTTCGTGGCGACGCGCTTTAACCGAGAATGGATTTCTGCTCGGAATTTTTGAAGTTCACTCCAGCCGCACGGGGCCACCCTTTGGCGGTAGCGAGTGGGAACTTCGTTCAAGGTTTCAAAAGTCATTTCGAGCGCTTTATTGGACTCGGCTCAAAGTGGGCCCACCACATCGCCTTGGCAGCGAAGTGCTAATCTACGCTCAGAAGCGGAACAGGCTCTAAAAACAGGCGTCTTTACTGTGAGTTAAACGACGAGCTACGCGCCGCTCCCATAAGCTCTGCTTATGGAAATTCCAAAAATATATCATTTTCTTTTTGGTCCAGGATGGGGGAAAAAGAAACCCAATTCCGGGGGGGATTCAAATGCACGCTTCAAAGCTGCTCTTAAGTTGTTTAGCACTCGCGCTAGCTGCACTTTCAGGTTGTGCTCAAAAGCCAGCATCAATGCTAAACGCATGGAGCGACTCAAGCGGAATTATCGGCGGCAAAGAAGTTGAAGCAAACGATCCGATCGCAAGGTCAACTGTTGCTCTCTACGCTGAATCTGCAAAATCAGAAAAAAGTTTTATCTGCACTGGAACACTTGTGAGCGCACAACTCATTGTTACCGCTGCTCACTGCTTGGCGGGCGATGATTCAACTCAGATCGTCGTTGTCTTCGGTTTAAGAATTTCGCGCGATTCAGAAATGCTTCCAGTTGTAGCTGTAGCGGGACACCCTCGTTACGCGCGCATGGAAGCCTTGATGGAACTTCCGCCTGATATGCGTGAAGAAAGCGACATCGCCGAACTCCGCGCAAATGGCCGTGGCGATATCGCCCTCGTACGCTTTGCTGGAAAACTTCCGCGTGGCTTTGTTCCAGCGGCAATTGCACCAGATCTTTCATTCTTAAAAGATGGCTCGATGGTAACGCTCGCTGGTTACGGTCGCACAAGCGTCAGCAAAGATCCCAAAGCAGACGATGGCTCGGGCACTCTTCGCAGAGTTGAAATGCCGCTTGCTGCGGTTAAGTTCAATCGCGGAGAATTTCTCATCGATCGCATAAAAGGTAAGAGCGCATGTATGGGCGACTCAGGCGGCCCGGCACTTGTGCAACGTCGTGACGGAAAATACTTAGTGTTTGGAGTTACGAGCGCTGGCCTCGGTGATGGCTCACAAGTATGCCAGGCTTACGTTGCCTACACGAGCATTCCTGCGTACCTACCATGGATGGAAAAAGCTGCCGCTGCCTTGAGCCGGGTAAATCCCCGCGACGCGATCAAAGGCAAGCTCATCGTTCCAGTTCGTGTTGACGTTGGTGACGGTATTCCTGAGGGAACGCGCAGCCGTCGTGTAGCTGGTCTTTAGCCCATTCTAACTGGTCTACCAACGACCGACAAAAGAGCTGAAAATTAAAGGAACTCTTTTGTATGGACTGACCAGTGAAAACGATTTCAATATTTTTCGTGTTGATACTGGTCAGCTATTCATCGGCCGCAAAAATTTCAGAAAGCAGTACCTTTAATCGAAAGTGCGCAAAGCGTGGCTACGCGTGCGGGCAATGCGAAGATACACTCCAAAGCGATTTTACCGGATTGTTAAACAACTTTCTTCAGCAGCCCGAGAAGACTCGTCATTGGTCCCAAGCTCACACTCGAGATCGACTTAAAGTCAAAGCTGGTACCTCACCTGAAGATTTCATTTCTCAAGCCGCCAGCCTCATGCGTAAGCATAACAAAATAGGAGATGGCCGACTTAACTTCATTACCGTTGGCGAGAGCCAAAGCTTACATGAAACTTCGCCGGGAAATCCGCGCATACTTATGAAAAGCCCGAATGGAGAACTTTGGGTTTCATTCAATACCGATCCAAAATCGAGCGCTTATAGTAAAATCGAAATCATGCGCTGGAGTGGCAGAGACGCTAAGTGGAAATTTCAAGAACTCGATTTTTCACCTAAAGCGCGCCATGCAAACTTCTCGGGTTCTAATTGTATTGTCTGTCACAAGACGGATGCACGCCCTATTTGGGACACATATCGAGCATGGCCAGGTATCCTCCCGCCCCGCGACGACATGGTCGAGCGAGATCAACGCGGCAAGGGCCCCGATGCAAACGGACGAGCATACATTTCATTCCTCGAGCGAATCGCGAAAGCAAAACAAAATCCAAAAGGCGCGGATCGTCGGTTAGCAAGTCTTGAGATTCCGGCGCTGAAGCGCGGAAGTCCGCGTGAGCAGATCGATTCAATAAAAACGGAAGTCGCTTCGCAAGGTTGGTCGCGAGTCCGACATTTTCCTCCTCCTGATTCGGGGCTGCTCGGTAACACGGATAGTAAGACAGCAAAATTTGCAGGGCCCGCTCACTTAACTTTTGATCAGCTGCAATCCATCCAGGCGTGCCATATCGCACACGGCCTTGAGGCTTTGCCAATATGGCCAAATCTCAAGTATGTAGTCGCCGGGGTGATGTACTGCGCTTCTGAGAACAGTATAAATCCGAAGTTTATCAGACAATTTTTTAATCACGACTTTGCAAGCGGCATCGACCACTACTTCGAAAAAGCCGGAAATCATAATGGCCCAAACAATGAAACGTTGAAAAAGCCAACGGCAAACTTCGGCAGTTTAACAAAAGCCCTCCCGATGCTTTACAAAAGCACGAGACGCTACCAAGTCGAGGAAGCCAACGATAAAATTTTACTGCAGGAAACATACTTAAAGGGCTACTTAACTAGAGTAGAAAAAATGCCCGCGGCTAAGGCTGCAGCCACGGCTCGTTACTTAGCTAGAGACAAAAAGATTGAAACGATTCCCGGTTTCATAGTCATCGCAGATCCCGGCGGCGTAAAAGGCGTTGCAGAGAGCTCGACAGCTCGAATTGCAGCTTTACGTTACGCACTTGAACCGTTTGGAGTCGAAGTCGGCTCATGGGCTTTGTCACGAGGAAATGGCGTTGCAGGCGGTAAAAGCTTTTCATTTTCAGATCAGTTCGAGGCGCAGTTCGGACCACAGCGGGCAATTCGCCAAGTTTTTGATTCTGTAAAAGGAAGAACTCAGAACGAGAAATGTGAAGAACTCATGAAACTCAGCAGAGCGAAAACGAGTGGCCGGTTTGGGGAACTAACAAACGCCAGCAAAGAACATCTAAAAAGGCAAAGCGCGGGAGTCTCACGTGCTAAATAGAGTAATGACGATACTGCTGTTAATTTTTAATGTCGGCGTCGCTTCAGCAAAAACACCTACGGCACGAAAACCTCAATCGGATGACCGGTATGTTTACGGCTGCGTTTTTAACGGACTCCAGAATGGGCGCCTCACGCAGCTTTACGATTTTCCATTTTCTGCGCCCGCGAAGAATGAAACTGATTCCACAGCCGCTTTTTCCGACCGCATGACTAAGCTCGTTATTGAGTTAGCGCGCAACGGAACCATAAACGTACGACTCTACGACGTCTTCAACAAATCTCGTCCCATTTTTTCGTTAAGTAAAAAAATCGAAGGACTAAATATTACGCAAGGTAAGTTTGCTGCCGTGAAAATTCAAGCGAAGGCGGCAATGAAACATAGTCTTCCATTCGATATGTACGCTTTGGAATGCGAATAAAAATTTAATTTCTTAATGCGCGAGTTTTGCGCGCACGCACTCTAAACTCAACCGAAATCCAGTTTCAAACCAAGGCGCCTCGAGCGCCTTTTTTCCTATGATGCGACGAAGTTCTTTCTTAGCTTCGCGGCTTAAACCGCAATAATTAAATTCTTGATAGCAATCCAAATGTGAAATGACTGCGTTCTGCGCGAGATCGCTGCAAAAATTTGCTCCACTCGCTTCCAACAATTTTTTCTGAAGACAATGTCGAATGGGTCTTTGAAATTCGCGGAGTTCTTCACTTAAGCTAGGCTCAGCTGCGAGATACTTTTCACATAGGAAAGCAGCATCTCGGAGATAACTTGTGTCACCGCAAGCGTGAACGGACTCAAGCGCTGAGTATGCTTCGCAAGACGAATCGGACGGCACCACTGGTGATGCGGCTGATGCATTGAATGTAACTGCGATCATGAATGCTAAAACGACATTTTTCACATGATGAAATTAAACGATGGCGAGAGCGTTTGCTGTGATAGTTGCGAACTTAGAAGCGATTACTGAGACGAAAAAACTTTCGACACCTTGCTTGCCACCAAATCGTGTAAAGCACATTGAAATTCGGACGAAAAACGTCACTGCTACCATATAATCGCCAGTTTGCACTCATCAGGAAACAATATGCGACACTTGATAAAGCTCTAATTTTTGCAGTGACAGTTAGTAGACGTATACTTTTCGGGAGTAGTGACGATGAAATTGGTCATAATTTTTTCCACACTTTTGCTATTGTTCGGTGATGTCGCAGTTGCAGCGCCGAGCTGTGGATCACTGTTCGCTCCAAGCGTCTATCAACCGATTCGACACTTTTTCGCGCGACTTCGGTTGGTGAAAGATAATCGGACTTTTACGCCGGGCGAGTGGGTCAGATACGGCGATGACATTTACACTCTCACGAGAGCTTCAAATAAAACCGCGACGATCCACCAAACCGGAGGGCTTAACTGGAGAACGTACCAAGTAGCGACCGCTGATCTCTACAGGGCAATTAACTCCTACAAGGGAAAAATGGCGGGCGATCAGATTCGTGTCGGTGATGCCTCTACCTACCAAGACCGCACAGGCGACATTACGGTTATATTTGAAGACGGCATCGTGAATGTAAGATTTTATCCTGGCGGCTGGGAATGGGTGAAACTCTAAGCGGTCGAACAGACTCTGCTTAGCACGTGCCCGCAATACTTTTGACATTGGTGCCCGTGGAGCGATAGTCGAAGAACCACTGGCTTGGGCTATAATTGAGCTGATCCAGTGGCGGGAGTCAAGATTTGACCTTGGGGAGCTGGCGCGACTTAGGTTCATTCAGGGCTACGATCAACAACAGTTAGCTCGGCACTTTGGAAAATCCGTTTGCGCAATTCAAAACCATTATATGGCTTTGCGTAGGTGCGATTTATCGAAGCTTGGGCTGACGAATAAAGAACGGGAGATTATCCAATGCCGTCTGTTATCGAAAAACTAATGCCGCTGGCTGTAAGCGTTGTTCTTATGGCCGCTGCTGTCGGCAACGTTGATAAACTTCAGATGTGGATTTGGAAGGCTCAAGCCAAGGTCATTCAGGAGTCGCGGACTTCGAACTGGGGTAGCCCGCGATTTTTTCCAGATCGACAGTTCAGCAGCCAGAATTAAAAACGCGCGCCTATTTGCGTGCGTTTTTGTCAGCCTTCGGTCATCTAGCGAGTGGTTTTTGGCTGCAAAAACTATCTTACAGTGATCCAAGATTGTTTGGGTCCGGCTCGTTCGATTTGGTCAATCAAGATTTTTACTTGTTCTTCCCTCAATCCAAAGCCATATTTTTGGCCGCCACGTGGATGTGGGTTGGTCCACAGGTTATCTGGCGTTGAATGAATAGACCATAAATCATCAATAAAAACCGAGTATGGCATTCCAACTAATACTAAACCGTCGAAAATAAGGCCCTTTCCGTCCGTAGAAATTCGACCACCTGTTTCACCAAAAACCCTTCCCGTTGGGTGTTTGTCGAACATCGGTTTTTTTGCACCAACTGCTGGCGAAAGCTCCCATACATTCGTTAGTTGCCCCGAAACATAGAGATAAAGTTCATTTTCATTTCGCTGAATAACAGTAAAGACCTCACAAGAACTGCGGTAACAGTCGGCATAAGCGGCCCCTGAAATACACAACATGATAGCGATTAATGTTTTTATCATATTTCTCTCCTTGAACATCCAAGTATTACTTTCACAAAATGACCATAAAAGGCCTCTTTGAGATCTCTCTCTCGAAGCTTGCTGGTTTAGACAGGTAACTTGCTATTCCTTAGAAATATTTGTGCCAAAATCAAATCCCATCGATGCAGCGGCTAATCGGTTCTAATGAGCGTTTCAATGGGTTGGCCGCGGAGAGCTCTTCTAAAACGCTCGCCTTTAAATCGGGATTTTTCGCAGGAAATGGCTCTGGCCATAAACTGGCTTCGTTATAGTCAGCAAAAACTCCTAAGATTCGGGGTCGGTTGCTCAAGATGGCAATAAACGCAGATTGAGCCGAATGCGGCACCCGATCAGAGACATTTGGTTTTGGACCGCCTAGCAGTGGCGCTTCGCTTGCAAGAGAGTTCGTTGTTAGAAGAAGTCTTGCTCTGTATCTTTTATTTCGTCGTGTAGATGCGATTTGAGTGACATATTTGGGCAAGACTCCAAAAAAAATACAAAGGAGATCCTATGAAAACTTTAGTTGCGATTATTTTTTTATGCTTCACCACAGGTGCATTTGGTGGGGAGCTCTCACAAACGTTTAGCGATCGTGGTGCTGAATCCAGAGAAGAAGCGTATAGAATAGATCTAGCCAAAAAAAATGAGGCGTTTCGAAGAGATGCAGCGGTAGTGGTTGCAAAAACACAATCTACAATTGTAAGTGGTCCAGAAATCGAAGAATTTGGTGATGGCACCTTGATCCACGTTTACTATAAAATGTCGAACGGCCAAGTCTGCAAAACAGACATTCGAACCAACCAATCGGCTTGGGGCTGGGGCAACTATACCGATGTCACTTGTAAATAAGAAGTATTTTTTCAGTTAACAATAACCACTTGCCAGTTGATCGCCTCACGCGCAACTAATCGCACTGGACGATGATCGTATGATTAAAGCCGACGAAGATCCGTCGGCTTTTCTTTTTTCTAAAACGCAGCCACTTTTAATCAAAGACCGAAACGCCTGAAATCTGGAGGTCACAAACTTGTGCTTTCAAACTCACAAGACTCGCCCCAGTTAAATCTCCAAAATTTAAAAAAATGATGCGGGACTCAGGCGGGACAGCCGTCCCGCCTGAAGAAATTAAAAGTTCCCACCCTAGTACTCTACATGGTTCGGTCATTTTTCTTGGTGACCCCGTTTAATTCGATTTGAAAACGATACGATAACGAGAAAGCATTATCGTTATGAATTTTTTCTGAAGTCTCTGAATCCATTAGTCTTAAAGGTGATTTTGGAGCTGTTATCAAGCCAACTCATTTGGCTAAATCGTGATTAGCACTCAAGAAATGACACCGGACTCACTCCGGACAGCCGTCCGGAGTGAAATTCTCTAAGTCTCTCATCTGCCTGGCATTCTCAGCTTCGCTGTCCCTGACCACCCCCTCCCAACGATGTTGTATGGAGGAGGTGGTCAGGTACCGAATGCCAGACAGATGAGAAAGTGGTATAAAGTTGGTGTTGAAAAGAAAAAGAGAGGAGAGAGAAGTGAAAAACGAAATGGAACGAAGAGGTGAATTAAAAAATTAAATCGAGGAGGTAATAAATATGATGTATCAAAAAATTAGTTAATGGCTCAGGTTTTCGAATTCAAAATCAGAAAATCAAAATGGAACGCAGAATCAGTCGCCTTAGCGACACACCCGATTCCGCACAGTGAATATAAAAAGTTAGTTGAAGAGTGGGCTGAAGTTATCTATCTTCATTTCTGCCAGCTCCCTGAAAATTCAAATTTTTTGGCTCTCGAACCTTTACCACTGCACGTTGTTGCAGAGAAAGTCGAGATACCAAATGCCGCATAAAACAAAAACACTGCTTCAAAACCAGAACTTTAAAATCGCAAGCTACATCCGCGTTAGTACGGAGGAGCAAGCCGAAAATCCCGAGGGTTCGATTCGCAATCAAGAAGAGCGGATCAAGGACGCTGTTCAGTACCGCAATCGAAGCGGCAACTACGGCGAAATCGTTCAGACCTTTATCGATCCAGGGATTTCAGCCAAGGACATGAAGCGCCCGCAGCTTCAAGCGATGCTAAAAGCAATCAGAAGTGGCGAGGTAAATTTAGTGGTGGTGACAGAGCTTTCGCGTCTGTCACGAAATACGAGAGATTTTATCCAGATTTGGGATCTGATGCGCGAAGTGGGCTGTCGCTTCTCATCACTCAGAGAAGATTTCGACACGACCAACGCTGCAGGCGAGCTCGTTTTGTTTCAACTTATGAATCTTGCGCAATTCGAACGCCGTCAGACCTCAGAGCGCGTCGAGGCTAATATCGCAGCTCGTGCAAAGCGCGGGCTTTACAATGGCGGCACAGTGCCTGTTGGTTATCGAACCATTGCAACTAGGCCTGGTTATTTAGAAATTGATCCTGAGATGGCTGAAGTTGTGAAAGAAGCGTTTCAAGCTTTCTTACGTGAAGGTTCACTGGCGCCGGCAGCCAAGTGGCTCAACGATAACAGCTACCGAATGAGAACTGATCTAGAGGGCGGCGGAAGACTAAAGCGCGTCGGTCACTTCACGGTCGATAACCTACAAGCGATTTTAAGGCAGAAAGCTTACATCGGTATCAAGACGTTCACCGTAAAAGATGAAAGCTTTGAGGCAAAAGCTGTTTGGCCAGCGATTATTGATGAAGTGACGTTTGCGAGAGTTGGGAAAATTCTTTCAGAAAATCGCGGACGCCTTAAGCCGCACAAAGAAGGCAAGCTGCCGTATTTGCTTACAGGTCTTACCTGTTGTGCAAAGTGCGGCGACAGAATGGTTGGCAAGTCTGCGACAGGAAACGTAGGCAAGGTTGGTTATTACGAGCACTCGTGGGCAACAAAGCGAGATGCGACGTTAACAAAGAAAATCTTTAAGTGTGAGCCGCATAGAGTTCCAGCGAAGAAACTTGAACCACTTGTTTGGCAGAAGTTTTTATCGTTCATTAACAACCCTGATTTCATTCGCGATGTTTTAGAAAAAGTGCGCGAGCTCCATGAGGCCAATCCGACACGAAAAGAGGAGTCTCGGCTCAAGGCAAAAGTCTTCGGCATCAATAGCCAAATGGATGGCCTTGCTGAGCGCCTGTCAGAGCTACCAAGAGGAGTTTCTGCGGCACCCATCTACAAACAAATGCAGAAACTTGAAGAGCTTGTGGGGCAATATAAATCCGAGCTTGAAAAGTTGAAGACGAATACTCAACGGACTATTGAGAGTGTCGTGAACCTTCAAGACTTTGAGGCGTTTACGAAGAGATACAGAAAACTTACCTTCGATGACCTAACGGTCGATCAGAAGAAGCAGCTCTTAAAGCGATTCATCTACAAGATCGAACTCGGCGTCGACTCAGTCAAAATCCATTTCATTGTCGATGGTGAGCGCTACAAACAAGAAAGCGCCCTTGCGGACGCTGCTTCCTGTCGAAACTCTGATTTTTTTAAAAATGTTGGTTCGAATACTTTGACATTTGGTGCCCCGGGCCGGACTTGAACCGGCACGATCCCGTGAGGGAGTCCCAGGATTTTAAGTCCTGTGCGTCTACCAATTTCGCCACCGGGGCATTGTCTTGCGTAATGAAGAGCAATATAAGAATGCTAGATTCAAATGAC
>JANOUF010000078.1:0-4541 GCA_031416685.1 Bdellovibrionales bacterium | reverse complement strand
TGGCGGCGTTTTCATCGCAGGCGCATCCGATTAAAGCGCGCGAGTTCGCGAAGTGATTCCGCTTTGTTCCCCCACGATTCAATCGAAGCCAAGCAGCGCTCAGTTAAATCGTGAAGGTGAGCTTTTGTTTGTTCGACACCTAAGAGTGCTGGGTAACTTCCTGGCTCTGGCTTTTCGGGATTGTGATCAAGAATATCATCTGCAACTTGAAATGCTAAGCCGAGCGCTGTTGAGTAAGCGCGAATTTGTTGTACTTGCTCTTTTGTACCAAAGCATATGTGAGCAGCACCAACAGCAGCAGCGCGAATGAGTGCGCCGGTTTTTAGTCTGTGCATGGTTTGCAATTCTTCAAACGTAATCTCATTTGCCTTAGAGCGAAGGTCGATCGCTTGTCCGCCAACCATTCCGTACGTTCCAGCTGCAACACTTAATTCTTCCATCGCGAGCACGCATGCAGTTGGCTCTGAGCGATAGTTCGTGCTGATTATGTAAAATGCCTCAGTGAGAAGCGCATCACCTGCCAAAATCGCAACAGCGTCGCCGAAGACTTTGTGATTCGTCGGCTGACCTCTGCGAAAGTCGTCGTTGTCCATTGCGGGGATATCGTCATGTACAAGCGAGTAAGTATGTATGCACTCAACAGCTGCGGCGTATGCGAGAACTCGTTCGGCTGAATGCCCCATCGCTTCAGCGGTGAGCATGGCAAGAACCGGCCTAAATCTTTTTCCGCCTGGCTGAAGTACAGAGTACCGAACGGAGTCGAGAAGTTGATCAAGGCCTGCTGGAATTGAACCAAGGCTGCGAACATCGGGCTTAAGCCCACTGTTCGTAAGTTGAAGAGTTAGCCGTTCTGAGAAGTGACGCTCGAGATAGCGCCCGACTAATGCGGCCTTTCCATCTAGGAGCCCGTCGAGTTGACTCATTCAGCTGCTGTAAAATCTTTTGTGATCGGTTCGCCATCAGCGCCGACACCGAGAAGAATTTTAACTTTTTGTTCGGCATCCGTGAGTTGCACATTGCAATCGCGAGAAAGCCGAATGCCTTCTTCGAAGAGTTTCAAAGATTCTTCAAGCGCAAGATCGCCTGATTCCATCTTCTCAACGATATCCTCTAGTCGAGTGAGTTTCTTTTCAAAATCCATTGCTACTTCCCTTCAAATGCAGACGCTGCTTAAACGTCTCAAGAGTCCAAAACACCTTTATCATTTTCTATCTTTTCAATTTTTGCGGTAGTACGGCCGCGCGCGAATTGAATGCACACGACTTCACCCTTCTTCACTTGGGCAACATCGTTCACGACTTTTCCATCGAGAGTGACGACGCTGTAACCACGAGTGACGACTTTTAGTGGGCTTAGTGAATCGAGTAGCGCCATTTGTTTTTCAACTTCACGGCGTTTTGTTTCTTTGAAAGTAAGCCAGCCGGTTGAAAGTCTTTGCTTCAAGCTTGTGAGCGTTTGCGCTTCTGCCGCGATTCTTTGATTCGGATCGCCAAGTTTTTCTTTTAGGAGTGCTATGTGCATGCGGCGGTCGCTCAATGAGCGCATGAACAATGTTTCAAGGCGTTGAGTGAGTTCGTCTGATCGAATCATGCAATCTTGGATTCGGCGCTGAGGATCCACGAGTCTTTTTGCAAAGCCTTCAGCTTTATGCTTTTTGAGCTCAAGCTTTTTTGTCATGCAAAGCTTGATGCTGCGGAGCTGGGTCGCAATTCGGTGCTGAAGCTCAGCTGCGTTCTTAACAACGAGTTCAGCTGCTGCTGAGGGAGTTGGCGCTCGAAGATCGGCGACGAAGTCAGCGATTGTAAAGTCGATCTCGTGACCGACGGCAGAAATCACTGGAACACGAGCCGCGGCAATTGCTCGCGCGACAGTTTCTTCGTTGAAGCACCACATATCTTCAACGGAACCACCACCACGACCCACGATCATCACATCGACATCTTTAATTCTATTTGCAAGCGCGATCGCCGCACAAATCTCGGCTGCAGCTCCGTCACCTTGCACACGTGCAGGAATGAGTGTGATACGTGCGCCTCTAAATCTGCGACCTAATACGTTCAACATATCGCGAATCGCAGCACCAGTTGGCGACGTCACGATTGCAATGTGCTTTGGTAGAGTTGGAAGTGCGCGCTTTCTTTCAGGCGCAAACAATCCTTCTGCTTGGAGTTTTGCTTTCAGTTGTTCGAATGCTTTTTGAAGAGCCCCAGCTCCGACTGGCTCCATCGATTCAATGAAGATTTGATAATTGCCTCGAGGCTCGTACACAGTTACGCGACCGCGAACAATCACTTCCATGCCGTCTTCGGGACGATATTTCATGGATTGATTAAAGCCTTTGAACATCACCGCGCTTATTTGCGCTTTGCTATCTTTAAGCGAAAGGTAGAAATGCCCTGACGTGTGCGCCTTGAAATTTGAAATCTCACCTTTTACCCAAACGATTGGGAAGCGACCTTCTAGAATATTCTTAATTTGTTTGTTCAGTTCGAAAACCGAAAAAACTTGTGGTTCTTCTTCTGCGGGTGGCTCTACGCTATTGTCGACGTCCTCGTCAACGTCGTCAAAAATTGGTGGAGATGCAGCAGCCGGCATCACCGCTTGCTTCTTCGTAAATTTTGTTTTTTCAACTTTCACGCGCGTAGTATCTTCAGTTACTAAAACACTCGCTGGTGCAACGTTTGGTTCCGCTTTTTTTGAAAGCGGAGTCCAATCCATTTTCGAAAAACTAACTTCTGCAGTTTCTTTGTGAGCTGACGTTGTTTTTTTTGCGCCTGACTTATGAGCCTTTGCCTCAGCCTTTGAGACTTCGTCGGCTAGCATTTTTTTCCAGGAAAGTTGATCGTCAGACATGCGCTGAAATTAGCCGCTCGAGGGGCTGAGAGTCAATGTGAGAAGGGTTTTTACGACATGCGAAGCGCACAGGAATTCTTGTATACTCGTCGACGTGTATACGTGAATTCAGGTATTAAGCAACCCACAGATTCTGCAAAATCCACAATGTGCCCACCCAAAGGCAGAGCATTGCGAGTACACGGTGCCCGGTAAATTGGCTGAGAAGCGGACCAGGTAAACGCTCTTCGGCAATACGCATGAGCGGCTTCGAACTTAGGACGAAGCTCACCATCGCGCCGTAGGCAAAAACGAAATATGGAAAAATAAGATCGAGTTGTTGATACGTCATGGCTAGCAAGCTTTTCGGATTTTTCTCTCTGAAACACGACCGGACCATCGGTTGGTTTACGATGGGTTTTGGCCGCAAATGCCCAATGGTCGAGGGTTTTGCAAGTTTAATTCCGTTCAAGAGACATAATTTTCGAAAATATTTATGGTTGGCACGCGAACAGTTGCGTTTGCGAAGTTTAAGGATCGTGATAATCTTGTTGTAGGTTTCTGTAGCAAAAGCTCAGAAAAAAGAACCCTACAAGTTTTAGTATAGGGGACTGTCCCTGACGATGGTGTGCAAGCTCGGCCTTCGGGATCCGAGAAGCCTAAAGTCGTTACCATGGTCACCCACCTTTAAACCCTGGGTTCTTCTTCTGTAGCGCTACTTAAACCTTTTTTTTTGCCTTTTTTGAGTTTTTCTCTCGCCGTGCTCTAGTCGTTCGACCTGACCGGACTCGCCCCCAAGTCTCATAATGATACGATACCAATTGTTGATTTTAAGTTTTGGCCCTTCGTGGCATCACACTTGCTGCATTTACCTCGTATTGGGGGAGTTGGATATGGTTGGGGTTTCATTGTCTAAACACATGACAGGTGTTTTCAAAATACTAATTGTATTGGGAATTTTGGTTGGTGTTCAAGGTGCAAGAGCTCAGACTCCACCTGCTACTGGTCCTGGGGGCAACGGCTACAGTGCTTCGGATGCGGTTAGCTTCAGGGTCGGCTGTGAATCGAAGACATCAGTACTAGAGGAAAAAGCTGGCAAAGTCCTCGCCGCCTGCGGCGGTAGTAATGTCGCAAGCTGCGTAAAGAAAATCGGTGGCTGCAGTCTCGACATGGATGTGGCCGAAATGGATTACAGCAGTGGTCAGGAAACTTGCGAAGACGTCATCCCGAAAGATTGCCCTTCCGCTGCAGGAAAACTATACGACGGATACAAAGATGAGGAAACCTCAGCTCGGGAAGAGAAATCGACTGCGAAATCTTCTATGCAGGAAGCACAAGATCAGATTCTTGCAAAGCGGACCGAGCAGATGACTAAGCAAAATGAAGTTGAGAAAACAATCGTCGATAAGCAAAAGGAACAGAGAGGCTTAGTTAATGAAATGGAAGACAAGCTTCTAGAGATCGATAGAAAACACCAAGACCGGCTTTTGGAGCTAAAAGCCAAGAACGCCGAAATCGACAACGCTCAGACCAAAATGCAAATGGAACTTCAAGAAGGGTTAGCTAAGCTTCGTGACAAGAGAATGGAGCTTATCATTAAGTGTGATAACGATGCCTACGCGCAGCGCGATGCCGCTCGAGCAAAAAAGTCTTCACTGAAGACTGGTACTAACTCTTCCGGCCGCGTCTACAAAGATGCGAGCATGGGC
>JANOUF010000077.1:0-4674 GCA_031416685.1 Bdellovibrionales bacterium | reverse complement strand
GAACGGCGTACCTTAACCTTAAAAAAAAAGCGACCGTGAGGTCGCCTTTCGAAAATCTAGATTATCCAACGAGGTCTTGGCTGATTATTCCAATCACACCAAAGTTCCTGCATCGACATTTGGTCTTATAGACCGAATGCGCCGATATCACCGTTACCATTGCCAGAACCGATATCGTTTCTGATTGGAGTAACGTTGTTATTCATAGCAGATACAGTCGCGTTGCCTGCGGGAATCGTGTTGATGGAAGCGCCTGCTGCTTGATTCTGAGTTGTTGTTGCTTGTGCCTGAGCTTGAATTTCGCTTTCGACGAAACCAAGGTGTGGCAAACACCATACGATAAGCTGTGCTCTGCTTTTTACGCTCATCTTTTTATAGATGTTTGTAAGGTGGAACTTCACCGTCTTTTCTGTGACGAAAAGCTTGTTCGCTACTTCTTTATTGCTTAAGCCTTTTGATACTAGCTCTGCAACCTCAGCTTCGCGATTAGATAAACCCTTTTGAATCAGTACGTCTCTGAGCATCCTTGCTCCCTCCCGCTAAATTAGAAAACCTCGTTAAAAGAATGTGTTGGTTTCAGCAAATCCATCATGCCTCGACCGCGACCTCTTCTAAAGTCTGACAACAATTCTTCACAAAAACAAGCCCCGCAAAAGGTCGTTTTTCAGAACTAGACCGGAATTTTTTGCCGGTCCGGTACTAATTACTGACCACCAATTTTCCATCCATAAGTCTAACTTATGGCCCTAAATCACTGATTTTACATGGCTATTGTCGAGATTTTGCGCTCGACCGAGGCCGAGTCGAGAGATTCACTATTGAAGTCAGTTAGGCGAAGCCCTAAGCTTTTGAACCCAAAAAATTTTGTAGTTCGCTTAGTTTTACTAGCGATTGGATTGGAGTTAAGCCATCAATTTTTAGATCTCGCAACATTTCGAGAGCGTTTTTCTCTACCAAAGTGAGCGGATCTGCCACGTTTTCTGAGGCAAATACTGGCTCCGTTCCCAGCCCAACATCAAGTAACGACATCTGCGGCGAGGCCATTTGTGCTCGCGATTCAAGATCTTTTAAAATAAGCGCAGCTCTTTTAGTCACGTCAGTTGGCAATCCTGCCAAGCGCGCAACTTGAATTCCATACGACTTATTCGCAGGGCCTTTTACTAGAGAATGTAGAAAAGAAATCTGCCCATTCTTCTCATGAATCGACATGTGCGCATTCGTAAGTTGCGAGTAGCGAGCCTGCATCGCCGTCAATTCATGATAGTGAGTCGCAAACAAAGTCATCGCGCGAGAGTTCTCAAGTAAATACTCAAGGATCGCTTGTGCGAGACTCATTCCATCAAACGTGCTCGTGCCCCGCCCCACTTCATCTAATATAACGAGTGAGTTCGGAGTAGCAGCTTGAAGCATCTCTGCAGTCTCAGTCATCTCGACCATGAAGGTGGAAAGACCTTCACTTAAAAAATCGCTCGCACCAATGCGAGTAAAGATGCGATCAAAGATTGGAAGAACTGCTTCTTGCGCTGGAACAAACGAACCCGTTTGCGCCATCATCACCGCGATCGCAACTTGTCTCATCAAGGTCGACTTACCCGCCATGTTCGGGCCAGTGAGTAACATCGCGTGGTTTTGATCAATCACGATGTCGTTGGCTACGAACGGCGCTTGTTTCATCGCTTGTTCAACAACTGGGTGACGACTCTTCTTTAGCGTTAACCCTCGTCCCGATTCAATCAAAGGACGAACATAGTTTTGCTCAAGTGCTAGCCACGCAAGCGAAGTGATAACGTCGAGCTCACTCCACAAACGAGCAAGATTCATCAACACGCCAGTTGCGCCAAGCGAAGTCGCTTTTAGTGATTCAAAAATTTGAAGCTCAAGTTCAAGTCGCTTACCTTGCGCAGTTAAAACTTTGTGCTCAAGCTCTTCTAACTCCTTAGTTAAGAAACGTTCCGCGTTCGCAAGAGTTTGCTTTCGCTGATAGTGCGCCGGAGCTTTGTCTTTGTGTGTGTTGGTAATCTCGATGTAGTAGCCGAACACATTATTATAGCGAACTTTTAGAGAAGAAATTCCAGTCGCTTCTTTTTCGCGGACTTCTAACTCCATGATCTTTTGATGTGAGTTGGTCGATAGCTCAATCAACTCATCTAAAGTTGGATCAACGCCAACACGAATGAAGTGCCCGTTCTTAGTTTGAACTGGCGGCTCATCAATCAAAGTTCTACGAATCTGTTCAATTAAGGTACTTGTGCGTTTCAAATCAGATGCTGGCCATGACAAATGCTTCGCAATCGAAGTCGCCTCTAGCCCTGCAGCTAAAGCATGCGCAAGAGATTCAAGATCACGCGGATTACAGCCTGGATTCCCGATTTTCCCTAAACGCCGTTCAATATCGCCCATCCCACCAAGGACTCGGCGAACATCTTTCAAGAGGCCCGGGTTCTTCACCCAAAATTCAACTGCATCCAATCTCGAATTAATCGAAATCGGAGCCGCAAGCGGAAACTGCAGCCAACGTTTTAACAAACGAGTACCACTCGAGGTTTTGCAGCGATTAATCGCAAAGAACAACGATCCTTGCGCGTCGCCTCGGTAGTTCTCGAACACTTCCAAGTGACGAATTACAGTTGCAGACAAATCAAGGCGCTGAAGAAGCTCTCGCTCTTCAAACTGCGGAATAATTTGCTCCGCATTTTCGCCTTGCATGTACTTCGCATAAGCTTTTAGCCGAAGTGCAGTTGGCGGAAGCGTCGTCGTTTCAAGCTTTTCGTCTTTTAAAGAGAAAAACGTAACGATCGGCCCGTTTCCTTGCGACGCGCTTGCTTCCGGGTACGCCGTTCCCGGGCTCAAGACAATCTCAACGGGCTGAAGAACATCAAGCAGACGTTCACGTTGCTCAGGTTTTTCTAAAATATAGTAGAACGCTTCGCCGGTTGTGAGATCAAGAAAGCTCAAGCTGCTTTGATCAAACGAGGCGAGGTAATTTGTTTTTGCCGAGTCGAGAGTCTCGGGATCGTACACAACGCCCGGACTCAAGATGCGAGTCACCGCGCGCTTAACTATTCCTTTTGCGAACTTTGGATCTTCTATCTGATCACAAATCGCAACTTTGTAACCTGCGCTCAATAATTTATTAATCGGGCCCGCGATTGAGTGATGGGGCACTCCACACATTGGAGTATCGTTCTCAGCTTTTTTGTTTCTTGAAGTGAGTGTGATATTGAGAATTGGTGCTGCGATCTCAGCATCTCGGTGGAACATTTCAAAAAAATCGCCCATACGAAACAGCAGAACTTTATCTTCGTGAGCCGATTTGATGTCCCAGTATTGCAACATGAGCGGAGTCATTTTCGCTGCCGCCGCTGCAGATGTCGGGGCTGACGAAGACTTTGTCTGGCCAAATTCTGACTGCGAACTAGTTGTATCCGATGAGGCTGCTAGCTGAACGTCTGACATGCCCAATTGCTATATGCGCTAGCACACACGGTCAACGACTAAGGCTGTGGCTAACCGACTCAGTTTCTTAAGCCTTTTAGCCGCAGTTTCAAATGCATCTGATGTAATTAATGGAGTCCCAAAATTTAAGCAGGAGACTTAGATGCGTATTTTTATAGCACTTTTGGCAGCTCTCATTTCGTTTGCGGCGTTCGCCGTAGAAATGAAGTCGGAGATGAAAAAAGAGGCACCCTCTACGCTTAAAAAAATCGTCCAACTCCCCGTCGATAAAGCGATCGTCGACAAGGCTCTCGGGTTCTTGAATCCAGCTGTCGGCTGGTCCGTAAACGCAAAACAGAAAGTTGATTTCGACAACAGGATTTGGTCGAAGGAAGCACTCTCTGACGGCTCAGAAATCTACAAAATGGTCGCGACTCCCGCAGGAGTTGAAGAAGAAAAACGCGTAATCCTTCGCGACGGCGAAAACTTAAGTTCAATCACGAGCTTTTCTTTGAACAAAGATTCTAAAAAGAAAACGGTCCACGAAGAATCAGCGTCAGTCATTTTCCATAAAGGTGCGCTCTACGCAGTTACACAGTGTCGTGATGAAAACGATAAAGCTGGTCGCAACTGCTTAACCGTCACTCGCGAAGTTTGCGCGTACGTCGCAAAACCTGCAGCTCAATTTCCAAAAGTTATTGGCGATCAATTAAAGGTCCTCGAAGTTCGCGCGCTCGCGACGATCTTGGCGCTTCGCGGAGCTGACCACCAACTTCAGAACATGGCGAATCACGGAAATCGTCTTGGCCTTAAGCATCCTTTGCAAACCACAAAGGGTAAGCTCACTGCCAAAGACACAAAGTTCGTAGAAAAGGTTCGCGCCGAAGCCCGGTCGATCTGCCAAGCATCGAACCTCGACAGCGATAACAAAACCGTCGCCGCCCAATAAAGGGCGCCTTTTTCGAAAAAACCACCCTAACAATTCAGCGGCGCCGCTGAAGTTGATTGATTTAGTAAAAGGCGCCAGGTGCCATTTCTCGAAGCGGTGCATGCGATGTACTTTCATTATGCTGTCGCAGGGTCTCCAAATCACTTCGTGCGGCCGCATTAAAGCTGCCAGGGCAAGACCTAAGTCCGCATTTTCCTTAAACGCGACTCCGTTAAGTAGCTAGCGCGCACCCTGCGCGATACCATAAATACAACTAGTTCTACGAGGAGCTGACCGTGCGTTTTATCGCC
>JANOUF010000076.1:0-9825 GCA_031416685.1 Bdellovibrionales bacterium | reverse complement strand
GTCATTGGAAGGCCACGGAGCCGGTAAGGATGCGATGCGATTTCTCTCTTCATCGCTGCTGGGTCCTTATCTAAAAGAAGGCGCCCAATCGTTGTGACTTTGCCTTCTTCAAATGCTCTGTAACTAAGACGCTCAAAAGCTTTCGATGAATAAGGGAGTTGATCGAAAATTCTTTTACTCATCGACTCGGGCAGTTCATTCAAGACGGACCATTTAGAGTAGTAGCCTTTTTCCGCAGCAGCTTTTAGCTGAGTCACTAGGCTTTCTTCGACCACCTTGGAATTGTTTAAAGCGGAGAAACCGTCGCGAATACTTTCCCTTACGGCGGGTGCAGCTCTTCGTTCCGATGCCAGTTCAGCAAACGCCATAGGATTACGAGAAATTTCTGTGCGAAGGCGACCGCCCTCTGTCAAAACTGACCTTAATTGATTCTGGATGGCACCAGAGAATTGACCAGGGGGACTCGATCCATCGACTCCAAGGTTACGGAGCAGTCCAATAGTCTGCTTAGGATCATTCCAAATTTCTCTTGCAAGCGTTCTTTTAAAAGCTGATGACTCGATCTTCTGCTTAACTCGATTTACTGTCGTCGATGAAAAATCCGTCGTATCTAATGTCGATAGTGCCTTGATGTCGTTAACAGGATTGCGTCCGAAAGATTCAGCCAACATTTTATCCCAGTTCAAAGCATCTTTTGTAGATTTCGAGCGATTAAGAAGGTTTTCGACCCCGGGCTCTCCAGACATCTCGGCGTACTTTGCTATTTGTAGCGTTGATGCAATGTCAGTAAACTTACGCTGATTGGCCGGAAGTTCCTTTATGTTTTGCGCATAAAACTTCAATATGTCCGAATAGTTTTTAACTGGGTTCTCGACGGCGGCCATATCAAGAATGAGAAAGTGCGTGTTCTTTACAGCCTGCACTCCATACTTATCGTGTAGGTAAAGATTCAGCGGAACTTTCTTTGCAGCGGCTTCTGCTTCAAGAGCTTTCCGTGTAGCAGAATCAACTTTCGACCAGTCGATAACCTTGGCGTCTTTTTCCAAATGAATTGGTATTACAATTCCGGCATCTCTCGCATACCCTTTAGCAGTAGCATAATTTTCTGAAGAGTATGCTCCATCTCCGAACACGGCTGTTGTTTTATCATCAATTTGAGTGGTGCTTAAAATGAGACCGTTACGAGCCACAGATGGCAATACATCAACAGAAGGGACGCCATGATAAAGCGTTGAAGGAAGCGCGTCTGATTGCATAAGGGCCTTTTTCAATCCCTCTGGCGCTTCCGAAAACTTTGTTCCTAACTCCGCATTGGGAGATCGAGCCAAGAAAGATTTGAACTGATCGGGGTACTTTTCTCTAAATTCATAAACAAGTTTTTCTGCTTCGCTTGCCGATTCGGATAAACGGGTAAAACGATTGGCACTGCCACCAAATCTAGAATTCCGAACCATTTTTGTTAATTGCTCTTGAGCCTTCGGAGATAAACTACCTTTTTGGATGGCCTGTCGCATTTCAGAAACAAACGCACCGTTTATATCATCAACACTGGACCAAGGAGCTTCACTCAAAGTTCTAAGAGCGCGAACTGTTTGCGCGTCAGTTTCGCCAATCCGAATAACATCAAGATTATAGGGAGAGTGATATTGAATTTTTCCGGTTAAAAGCCGGTCGCTTGCTCCGGCGTATTTTTGCAAATAAGGCGCTTCTGTCAGAGCGGTGCGACCAAGCTGCGGGGGATCTTTCAAACGTCCATCTTGCATATCGAAGAAAAGAAAGTCTCCTTCAAGACCGCCTTGACCCGTAGCCCGTGTAATTTGAGCCGTTACGTCTTTGAAGTCAGGAACGACCAGGAAAGATTTTTTGAGTGCTCCAGCGCCGCCTTTGCTCGCGGCCATCAAGCCGGACGATTTCTCAAACTTTGTAATCTTTGTTTCAAGCGTAGAGTTGAAGCGCTTCAGCTCTTCGTCATTCAGACCGCCGATTAAAACGTCAAAGTCGCTTCCTACACCGCGAATTTGCGTGTGAAAGATTTCATTCGGTGTACGACTTTTTATTCCTTGTAGAATCTCAAGAACGGGCTTTTTGGGCTTTTTAAGCTTCTCAGCATGAACCTGTTCGTAAACTTCTGTGACGTTATTACGAATAAGTCCACCAGATGGATAAAACTGAATACGATCAGCAAGGCCAAGCTGTTGTGCTTCACTTCGTGCCCAGTCCATGAATTTGACTCGCTCATAGCCGCTGTCTCCCGTCGGCACGGGAATGGTCATATTATTGAATCTCTTTTTAAGTATCTCTTCGACTTCTTTTTTAATTGCGGCTCTTTCAATATTAGAGCCCTCGGCAAGATAACTTGGGAACTCCACCTGTCTATTGAAGGACGAGGTGTATTCTGAGGCGGCCGCGAAGCAACCGAAAATTGAGGCAATAAGATAGAGCGTAAAAATTAGTGTTTTCACGGGACGCTGCACTCTCTTTCCGCTCGTCGCATTGTCTCTTCAATTTTTCGCCGAGAGATTCCTTTGTTTTCAGCGTCAACGATAAGAGAGATGATCTTGTTCTTATCTTCAGTTGTAGTGGACAGAACTGAGGCATAGCGCCTTTTCACCTCGCTGATTTTGGCATTTGCACTTTCAATCTGCCGATTCGATGTTTCACGTTGAGCTGGTGTCATTCTCTGTCTTTTAGACTCAGCTGATTTAAATTGTGCGATTGATCCGTCATGACGTGCCAATCGCTCCACGAGTTCTCGATTTGGAGGTGCCACTGAAGTTCGCACCATCGGAACAGTGGTGGCGGGTCTTGCTTTTTGAACTGCTGCGGGAGCCTGACGCACAAGATTTGTTTCTCTCGCTGCCAGTCTCGCGTTGGCTGCGATCTGTGCCGAAATCTTTTTCATCGCGTTTGCCATCTTAGGGAATTGCTGAAGAAGCTTCCTTCCGCCACCTTTCAGCAAGCCGACAATCGAGGCGGGCGGAATTACAAAATCTGCGATGACTTTGCATACCATTTCCGCTCTTGCCCGCGCATTGTAGCAGGTGAAGTTATGAACTTGCTGGGAGACGAATCCTTCGATTTCTTGCCAAACGGTTTTCACTACCGGCCCCATGATCCGTTTTGCCATATCGGGAATTGCCTTAAATATTCCGACTTTTCTGCGACTGACTTCAAACTCGCGACTCACGTAGTTTGAAAGCTGACTAACACTCATGGCTTGAGCACGATTTATTTTTCGAGCTTTGTCCTGCAATCTCTTAGCTGTACCGATAGGGTCTCTGGCAGCCTCGGCAGCAAGCTTTGCTCCCGCTTTGATGGCTTTGATTTGAGTTGTAATAAGAAACTTTCCAATTTCGTAGATGAACTTCAATAAATCCCACGCACTGTTAAAAACGCCGGTCACACATCCAACAATTCCCATCGCCTGATCCATCAAAGGATTCGGCTCACACGTCACGCGTTTTTCTTTTGGGACATCAGCGCAGCGGTGGGCAATAGTGTTGCACAGATTCTGAATTTGACTAATCGACCCATCTTGCCTAGAGCAATTTAAGCATGGGCCCGACGCCTCAGCACCACCTGCTGCAACCAAGGGTTGCGACACCAGCGAAGTTATGAGGAGAATCGTCACGAACTTTTTCACGGCAGTTGGACCTTAAATCGTTCCGCGATTTCTTTCGCAGTGTAAGGTTGCTTGGCGCGAGTGAAAAGATAGCTTTCAGGCTTCCCTTGTTTTGGAAACCAATAGGCTTCCGTAAACATCGTCAGTTCGTCCGATGAGTCGATATAGGAACCAAAAAACAAGATAAGTTGTGATCCGTCTTTGGAGCTGGATGTTGAATCCAGTATTTTCCAATCTTTGATATTTAGTATCCAAGAGAGCGTGCGAGCTTTAGCTTCAACCGTCTCTTTGATTTCAGCGTAAGCATCTTTAGTTGGCGTGATTTCAAATTCATCAAGCTTGTCATTCGATTTGCTAACTGTTTCGAGTGTTTTAGGTTGAATCCAAAGTGAGGAGTCACTTCCGATACCCCGAGATGCTTCAAAATCCTTGGGAATATCCAATGCCCAAGCAACATCTGCGGAGATGATTAAAGAAAAAAGAAGCCAGAATTTCATACTGGCTTATCGGTTTATAACTGCTGGATATTTATGAATTTTCGACAGAATTTGAAAGAGATAAAACACAGCTGGCCCTAAGTTTAGCGAAATTCGACTCTGCACTCATCCAATTTACAATTCAGCTAGTTCATAGACTCGACTTTAGTTGCTGCTCTAAACGTCTTGAGAATATTTTGAGCCGCAAAATGGAGAACATATTGGAAATAGTATACTTAACGCAATCGAAGGGTCAGCTAACAAGGTTCGAAGGCTGTCCCCTAGGGTGCACCAATTGTCAAAGTGAAGCACTTCCACATGCAATCTTATAAATTAGTTTACAACTCGTTTTCAGTCAAAGACTGAAAACCGAAGACTGATTATGCGTGCCTGCCGGATTAGAAGGTCAGCAAAGTTTCATCCCTGAAATTGCTGATTACTTTCAAAAGATTTTATCACAGACAAATTGGAAATAGGCAGATAACCAAAGATCCACGACCGAGCACGAAAAGCAATTTTCAGGATGGTTCAAGCGAGTTTGGGAGCTGGCTGGTGGACTCACGTCCAAAGTGCACGTCAACTTCTGTTTTGAGCAGAAAAACTGCAAGACTTGAACAGAGCTTCATTGCTTTATGCTTCCATAAAAACGCGTTATGATCATCGATCAAATTGTTGCCTTCACACCGCGCTTGAGAAACTATAGTTAAAGAAAGCCCAAACTTTTCACTTCTGAATGTGAGTGCTTTACGGTGAACGATCGACGAGGTGAACAAAAATTTCTAATACAGATTGCTGCAATAAGAGGATTTCTTATTATTTCCTTTCTCTTGTTGTTCATTTCGAAATTTATTCCCTTAAATTTCAGCCCGCTGTATTCGCCAGGTAGTTATTCAGTCGCCCTTATCATTCTCGCACTCTCAATTTTTCTTATTTCTGTTTTTATCCATCGCAAGACACGAGAAATCAAAAATCTTGATTTAAGTACTGTTGTTTTGAAGTCCAACGGCGCCTTCCAAATTCATGAGATACCTTTTAACGAAGAAGACATATTGAGTCGTTTACAGCGACTCAATATACGATTTACTACTGCTAAAATCCTAAAAACAGCGGCAATTGTCGATCAGCCTCAAACTGAACTTACGCTAATACTGTTAACGCGCTCCACTTATAATGGTGCCGGCTGGACGACTCATCTCTGGACAGAACTTTTATGGGCAGTAAAAAACAAAAGAGTTTGGCCTGCTGAAAAGCTCTATCAGATTACCATGCCGCCTTTTAACTTTGGCGGCATAATAATCGCGCTTCTTTTGATCCTGTTTCCGCTAAGTTATGGTGCGTACTTCTTCTCTCCAGAAGAAATGCGAAACACTGTTGCTCAGATCATAGGTTTTGGCTGGCTTTGTGCTTTAATTCTTCTGCTTGCGATCAAGTCAGTTTATGCATTTTAGGAAAGTAAGCGTATCCATATGTTTGAAGTAAAATCGAACGCTAATCTAATAAGCAATATCGAATTCTTGAAATTTGCATCAGAAGTATCAGAGTTACCGTTTCAAATTGAGGTTACGGGCGCGCGACAAATATCCAATGATTTTGTGATTTCATTTGATACCGGAGTTTACGGCTTATTAAATGAAGAGCAAAATGATGTCTATCAAGCAATGAATTCGTTAAGTAGCACGCTAGCGTATGCACCTGCTGCACTTCAAGCTACTCATGAGTCAGTGTCGAAGCTTCTAGCCGAAGTTAAGTAAAGAATTGCTTTGGGGGAATTAATTGGCTCCCATTGATTTAGAGAGTCATTAAATTAACACTTTTCGTCCTTAAAACTTTTCCTTAAACGCTCTTTCAAATTTGTTTGGAATTTTCCTTTTTAATGAATGGCGCGCAATAGTGCTGTGCTTCGCTTGTGATTGACGATAACGCCTTCCCGCTTGCACGCGTCGTCACTGACTGTGAAGACCCCGGATAGGCTCTAGCATAGGCCACGCCAGCGGCTCTTCTGCTTTCGAGCCGGGCACCAACGCCAAAGTGTTTGAACCGACAGCCAATCTCGTTATTTGACGGCCCATTGAATTTGTTTAATCATCAGGGGCATGAAGAAACTTGCTTTTTGTATTGTAGCCTCGACTCTATTTGGCTTTAACGTGCACGCCAAAAATGACTGTGTTAAAAAGTACCCGAGTCTTAAAAAAACAATCGAGGCTTCGGAGCCCCTAAAGCTGACAGAGACAGGCAGAACAAAGCTGACATTTACTGTTTACGTCGCCCGTGCAAAAGAGGCATTAGCTGTCGCCAATATACAGTCGGATGAGATTAAAAAGTTGGGCTGCGAAGAAGAGATCAGCGAACTAGAGTCTTGTCTAACTCCTATCAGTTGGAGCTGTGAGACCCATCCCCCTTTTATTAACAGATTGGCTTTGGAAAAAATTGAGAAGAATAAAATCGAAGAACTGGCCTATGAAAGCGATCAAATCTGGGGCGCCACAAACTTATTTAATATCTGCTGCGGAGACTTTGGTTGCACTGAAGGTGGCGTCGGAATTCCCGAAGTCTTCCGGAGCGAGCGTTTGGCTACAGCTCTTATTCAGTTGGCTTTGGAGAAAAATTACTTTGGCGGAATTGCCTTAAAGTCTTTGGAGTTGTCGAGTCAGGCGTTGCAAACGGCTCAGTGCGCCTGTCAAATGCGAAACGCAAAAACTATTAAAGATGTTATTCAAAATCTAAATTCGGCCAAAGCTCAGCTTGCTAAGGCTGGGTCGAAAGCACAAAATGTAATTAATCTTTACTCTAAAATTGCACAAAAATTAAAAGAGAAGCTGCCAAAAAAAGAATGTTCTCTGCCGGGCTATGATTGATAAAAATGCTCTGTAGCGCTAAGCCCGCTGCCCAGTAAATTTAAGACTTTCTTCGACATCTGCGGATTAGCCGTTAAGGCCCCAATTTGACTAATTTTCTGCTGAACCAACGAGGCCTCAGCTAAAGTACTGGTTAACTGATTCGGACATAACCATTCACGATAGGCTTTTCGTGTAGGCGAAATTGCATCAACATCAATACTTTGCCAACTTTTATCGTTTGACCAAGATCTAAAATTTATTTCGGGGGCTAGGGCTGGATCCAAAAAACCTATAGAGCTAGTCACAAATGAATAGTCCATGGATTCTGGTTTTGTTTGAATTAATTTTTTTTTCAATAGTAAAAGTGATGCAGCATAAAGCCAACTCACGTCGAGCATACCACAGGCCTCACCATACAAGCTGTAGCTGGAAAATATTTTCCAGTCTTCGGAGAGTAACTCTCGTTTTTGAAAAGGCGGGTACAGCCGCAAAGGCTCAGATAGTGGCAAGCTCTCCCAGCTCGACTTGAGTTCTGAGAAGAAAATCTTAGTGTCACCATCATGAATTTCCAAAATCTCTACATCAATAGAATCTAAGATTGGTAAACCCATAGAGATTAATGAGGCTGACTTAAAAAACGATTTTAATAGGTCTTTATCGAAACTCATTTTGTATTCCGTCCATCAAGCAGTTGTCAGACAACAGAATGCAAATCGCTTTTGATCGGTTCGCCAAATTATAAAAACAAAATTCCATTCCTTGTACAGTAGATATCCTTCACGAAAATTATCGAACTCAGAGAAGTGAAATGGCGTTGAAAGGTCATAAACCGATTTTTCTATAAATGTCTGTAATGCATGAGCTGTTGAGTTAGCCCAATCGGCAGAAAAGCAAAAAGATTTAATCCTTTCGACTGCACCCGAGTTAAGCTCGTCAATATTCCACTCTTCTTGCACGCGTTTTGCTTCTTGATGAATTGCTTCGAAAGAGTGAACACAAAAACGTTCAAAACACGTCGCCTCCAGGTGGGGCTCTGTTATAAAAGTAATTTTTTCTTCGAAGCTCTCATCCTTGAACTCATTCCGAGAGAAAATGTGAACTTGCCAGTCGGGCCTGGGTCCGGCCAGTAGACTTTTAAAGTTTTCATCGATGCTAAGTTTATGTCGTGTTTTATGTGTCATTTAAAGATTAAGGTTAACTTAGCTAATTCTTCTATAGCCCCGGTCAATCCAACAAGGTTGAGCTTCTAAAATTTTGTGAGCTTGCATTTGCTCTTGATGCAAGATGGAACAGCTTTTCTATCCGCAGCCAAATCTTCCTTCGTTGACGCAAGACACGAAGAAAGCTGTTCAAAGGAATTTGCGTGTCTTTCGTAATTGCGCTCGAATTTTCTATTTACCGCATCACTGCGTCCGCACGCCCCATGAACCTTGACACACTCAGTGTCATTTACACACGCAAACCATAGGTCAGGGTAGGCATTTACCAAGGGTGCTAGAAACTGAATCAGAATGGCGAACAAGATAAACCTCATAGCTTGAGAGTATTGTGGAGCATCGGTACTGTCCAGTATCGAATGGTTCTTGTCGGGCGCCGCATTTGGCTCAATCTGAGTTTATTGCCATCTTGAGCAACCTCAACCAGTTTTCGATGAATTTGGGCGACTAAAACGAAGGCGGTTTATGGCCGAGGCCAAGTTCGTCTAAAAAATCTGGTTATTAATTCGAGCCTTCTAAAAGTTCGCTGGAAAGGTAGCTCAGCTTTAAACGCACATTAGAGCTGATTGGCCGCCGCATTGGTGAGATTACTTTTTAATCGAAATAAGCAGGATGCACGTTTAAACAGCTATTATTCATTTAATCCAAGAATGAACGTAGGCGACATAAATGCCTTCGCATGTGCTTAAGACTAGATGGCGATTTTCTAAAGCAGCTTTAAAGCAACGTTTGTCTATTCCATCACTTATTCCAGCTGTTTTAGCAAAGAAACCGCCATACCCACCTTTATCATTAGGAAGCGAGATATCTATTTCGCTAGATTCAAGGCGGGGTTTGCCATCTGAAGCGATAAGATATGAAAGCAGTCGAAGCTTTCCGTTTAGATCCTTATCTTCGACGATTAGAATGGCGTCATTTTGTCTAACATACGATTCAACGACTTTAAGATTTTCGGAATCATATATCTCAAAGTTCTTAAAATTCGCAGTTTGGCTAGGCGATACCATTTCTGAAGAGTTCATTATGCCATCATCACATGTGATTTCGGGCCATTGCGATCTTGGATTTTTACGAAACTCAAAGCATCGCTTTACTCCACTTTCTAAAGAAACTTCGATCTTGTCTTTCGCTACCCTTAGGAGCTGAACCAGTTCGGTCGATCTAAGCGGCATTATTTGTTGGCCAGGGAAATTCATTCCCTTTTGTCCGCTTTCACTTAATCTGATTGCTCTCTTCATCAAGAGGTCATTTCCGTAATATGATCCAATCATTGCGAGTAATATCGTTTCGGCTATCACGATTTTTCGGATTAGAACCGCGACTCCCGAGATGCGCCATTGCGCAAGATTATTTAGGTAGAGCCAAGTCAGACCACCACTACCTATCGCGGTTGTTATCACCAACACGAAACCACCCAAAATTAAGACACCTATGTATTGCGGTTCTTGCCAACAGAAATATGTAGTGGCCGCTAGCACGATGAAAACAGAGAGTCCTGCTAAAAAATTGACAACGAATCTGTAAGATTTGGTCAGTCTCGGTTTGTCGAAATAGAAAATGAAGGCTGTACCAATGAGCTGGATAGGTAAGGAAATAACAAATGCGACAAGTAAACTATAAAATATGTAGGACATTCAATCAATGCTAGGTGAACTATCATTTAAATGGTAGAG
>JANOUF010000075.1:0-3997 GCA_031416685.1 Bdellovibrionales bacterium | reverse complement strand
CAGATAGAGCGGGATGAGAAGTCGTCCGATGCGGCCATTACCATCCAGAAACGGGTGGATAGTCTCGAACTGGTAATGGCTGATGGCGATGCGGATCAGGTGCGGCACAACAATCGTTTCGTTGTGCCAGAACTGCTCCAGATCGCTCATGAGTGCAGGCACGCCATCTTGATGCGGCGGAATAAAGGCGGCATCGGTAAGACTGGAGCCACCAATCCAGTTTTGGCTGGTGCGAAACTCACCCGGCTGCTTGTGTTCACCACGCGCGCCTTGCATCAAAATGGCGTGCGCTTGCTTGAGCAGGCGATTGGAAAGCGGCAGGTTTTTCAGCTCGCCAATGTCGCTATTCACCGCTGCAATGTAATTGCGCACCTCGCGCCAGTCGTCGCGCTTTTCCGGGCTGATTTGTGCTTCGGGCATCAAGGCTTCATCCATGCCGGTTTGAGTGCCTTCGATGCGGCTGGAACTTTGCGCTTCCTTGACGACGTGCATTTCAATAAACAGATCAATATCAGGGACGATGAGTGAAAAAGCATTCAACTCACCCAATGCGCGATTGGCTGATTCCAGCAGCGCGTTGATAACCGGGTCTTCCCAGAACCATTCGTGATTCACCGGCACCGGCTCAAAACTTTTGTACTGGTAGCGCGGCTGCCAGTGGCCTGCTTTGAATGTTTCAAATTTCATATCAGTTCCTGTTCAATAACCAGCAGTAATGGCTTGCGTGATAATTTTTGCTTTGATCTTCCCGCGGAATGCGCGGCTCTAACTTTGGCCGATTCTCCTTGCCAATCCAGGTGCGTTCTAGTTTTTATTTTTTCATGTTCACGTTTATCTTGTCCAAATGAATTCAACCCTACATTGTAAATCCGGCGTAGGTGCGAATTCATTCGCATTGTTTATGAACCAATAACGTGCGAATAAATTCGCACCTACAGCCATATCGCGTCCCAAAGCGGATAGTCCCCGATATTTTCCGCCAATCCAGCGCGTAGCGGGTTGGCAACGATATACCGCGCAATGCCCTGTATATCTTCCTCTTTGCGCACGGCATGATCGTAAAACGCTTTTTGCCATAACGCACCTTGCCGGTCTAAATAACGATTCACTCGCTGCGCCGACCGCGCCTTGAAACTCTTTGCAACCGACGAAAGCGTCTGGGTTTTACCCAAATGGAACAACCAATGCACATGATCCGGCATAACAACCCAAGCCAAGGAATTCACCGCACCGCTTTCATGTAACACCCGCATTTCGGCCACCACCAAACGGGCACAAGAAAAATCCTCGAAATAACGCCGTTCGCGCTCAGCCAACACTGTAGTAATAAAATAGGCGCGCCCATTTTCGCTGTAGCGACCTTTTGTCAAATCAACATATGGCATGGCGTCTTTGTGCGAATTTGTCGCACCTACATCCTTCAGGCCAGCGCCAAGACATCTTCGTAGAGCTTCCTCAAGTGTTCGTCAGACATGTCGAGAATCGGCTCATACATAAACGAGTTCAAATGGATGTTTTCTGGCGTCATTAGGATCACTCGCTGAATGGTCTTGATGGTGTCCACTTCAGTGCCGAAGCCCTCCTTAAACTTATCCAAGAGTTGTGGAGTTTGATGGGACTCTATTCCGGCAACAAATGTGGGATCGTTGATTTTATTAACCATGAATTTCTCGACAGCAAGTCTTATCGCAATGGACAGTACGATCTTGTTCTCGAAGTTAATACCCTCCGCTGCTATTAGGCAGTCACTCGCCTGTTGATGTATAAAAATAATCATAGGCTTCTTGCCATCTGCCGAATTTCCAGTTGTTGCGAACAATTTGTTGAAGATGCTATCAATGTCATCATGAGTAATTGTGTCTGAGTCCGCTTTCCAATGCAGCAGGGATGTCAGCTTCATGTACTCAGGGTCTTTGTCTCCCTTGGTGAACTCGATGAGATTTCGTATAAAAGGAATGGAGGCAATCTTCTTCTTAGAATCCGTGAAGAAATTTATCTTCCAATCATTAATGAAAACGTTCTGTATGCCAGCCGCCCTATTCAGAGTAAGTCCAGTGCTGCTCTTGGAAGCCATAAAACAGTTCTGATATTTTACGAACCTACTATTTATCGTGCGAAAGAAATCAAAGTTGTGCGTGAGGATGATTTGATTAAAGTGCGATTTGAAGAGTGGCTCCTCAGCAATATCCTTTAAATATTGAATGATGGCGTACTTGTTTTTGTAGTCAAAGGAGTCTGCGATGTCATCGACGATGAGAATGGTTTCCTGGGCTGCCTTTTTTAGAACCTCAATCTCAAAGATTATGTTCAACACATAAAGTGCTTTTTTCTCGCCCGTACTTAAGACCTCCATTAAATCCGACTTGCCTACCTGCGCCGTGTCTGCTCCGTCTTCAAAAATAAACCCAAGACTCAGTAGTGGCTTCTGCCCCAGTATCACTGACACCCTGTTCTTTGCCTCTAACTTGAAGGGAACAAAGAAGCGGCTATTGAATATTTCAATGACATCTTCCCACTGTGTGCGTTCCTTTGCTGCCTGTTCTTCAATTTGCTTTTTTCTGTCCTCAGCAGCCTGGAATTTGTCTAGCAAATCCTTGTAGCTATCAAAGCGCACCTTAAGGTAGGATTTCCAAATCTCTTCTTTGAAACTGTCTATATTTGCAAGCTTTGGCAGTAACTCCTCATGGTTCGCCAAGTAACCCTCAAAGTCGCGAAGGTTTGCATTTTTCTGTATCAACTTATCAATGTCAGAAAACTTTTTCCTGAGATCCTGATCGTTTGAGATGCCTTCTTTTTCTTTGGCAATCAGCGCTTCAAGTTCTTTCTGGCTTGTAATCTCCAACTTCGTATCTGCATTCAAACTTATCGTGTGCTTCGCGTTGAAGAACCCATTGTCGGCGAGGTTCTTTGCAATGGTGGCGGCGTTGTAGTAGTTGAATGTTCCTTTTTTGAAATAGGTAGAAACAGCTAAGAGCTCGTTGTATTTTCGGATGTAATTCTCTATCGCTGTTCTGACATCCTTAGTTTCAAGAAAACCCAATACCTTTTCGTCGAAAATCATGTCATAACGAATATCTGCGAATGGCGCATCTTTCTGTTCTAACAATTCATTTTTGATACGAACCAGGGCACGGAACAACTGGTCATCACTTTTTGTAAACGTAGAGGAAATTTCTTTTTCCAAATCCTTCTTAGACCCAGACTGTTCCTTTAGAGCCTTCAAAAACACTTCTTTTGACGCATCAATTTCCAAGTGCAGCTGTTCGTATTCCTTTCTGAGCGTAGCATTGACGAGTAGTGTTGAAGTTTTATTAGAGTGCTCGAGTTTCTCGTCATACGGTCTAACAACGAGAACGCTTTCACTGGGTAAGTCAACGCCATTTTCGTCTGTGATGACTCTCTTGTTCGCACGATCCGGAAAAATTCTATCTCTGGATTTAGTACCATCTGCAATATCCTGGAACGTCCGCGCAAGTGAAGATTTCATCGCGCCGTTTGGAGCATAGATCGCGCAAGCCGCGTACTTGGAAAAATCGAACGAGGTCTTTAGTTTTTTGATGCCATAGCAGTTTTCGATATCAACATTCAGTTGCTTCATACAAACTCACTCCAGTTATACAAGTCAGTCATGGCCCAATGCTTTTAGTTCGAGCCCCCTCAATTTCCTGCAAAGATTTCCCAGCAATCCCCTGCAAATCACCATACATCCCAACCGTCGCCCCCATCACGCGCTCAATTTGTTCTTCCCGTTTGGCCCATTGTTTCATGATGACTTTTCTTTCCTAAAATTGCTGCGCCGCTTTCAAATGAAGTAACAACCACTTGATTTAATTTAATTATTTATGCTTTTCAGTTTTCAAATGAAGTAAAAAAAAGACATGGCTAAGCCCAGTACGGAACATATTCATAATATCTTATTCTCTTACTAAATTGATTTGCGCTCATTCTAAAGGGCATGGCAGGAATGATGCCAATGATGATGGGCACGCTATAGGGG
>JANOUF010000074.1:0-7608 GCA_031416685.1 Bdellovibrionales bacterium | reverse complement strand
TCTTTTGTGCCGACGGACGGCATGCTGTGCGCATCCAGATGAAAAATTCGATTCAACCCTTTGCTTTTATAGTTTTGATATTGATCGCGAACGTTTTTGTGAAAAGGCTCGAAGTAGAGCTTCACCAATTTATTGTGTAGTTCTTGAGTCATCGGCTTCGGCATTAACTTGTCACCGCCGGTCGTAATCGACCAGTGAAGGCCACGTGGAAATTGACCACTCGGATTTTTATTTCCGGCCACAGAATCTGCATCAACATCATCGGCTAACCGATTGAGATCAATCGCATAACGGTGCCACTCGGTCTTCACCCAAGGGATTTCAAGTTTGGTGAGGGTTGGTTCATAAAGACGGTCTACATAACGGTCGACGTCGTACATCAAAAGTGTTTCAGGAAGCCCTTCCAGCCACGGCGTTTCTTTCGGGATTCGCTCGCCCGAATGTGGAATAGACACAAAGAAGGGTTTCGTGTTTTTCTGCATACAGCTTCAAAGCTTAAGTCTGGAGATATGGAAATGGCAAACTCTGAGAAAGCACCAAAAGTGTACACACGTGTTGGCGACAAGGGTCAAACCTCGTTGATCGGCGGGACACGTGTCTCAAAGGGTCATTTGCGTCTGGATGCCTACGGTACGGTCGACGAACTGAATTGCGTCATCGGCATGATTGTCTGCGAACTCGCTGTTGAAGTAGCGGGACCAGAAAAATCTGAGATCACAGGCTTATTAGCGCACATTCAGGCGGAGCTGTTTGATGTCGGCTCGCGGCTAGCTTGTGAAGATGAAAAATTCTTAGAAAAAATGCCTTCGATAGAAGAAGCACGAATTGTAGAACTTGAGCGCGCGATGGATTCATATTCAGAGAAATTAACGCCGTTACGGAACTTTGTTCTGCCCGGTGGATCTCGGGCGGCCGCGCATTCGCATCTTGCGCGTACAGTTTGTAGACGTGCCGAACGACTTTGTGTGCAGCTGTCGTCGAGCGAAAAAGTTGAACCGATTGTTATTCGATATTTGAATCGGTTAAGCGATTACTTTTTTGTCTTAGCTCGCCATTTTAATCGGCTCGGCGGAATCAACGAGCCGATTTGGCAACCAAGAAAATAAAACACTAACAATTCAGCGGCGCCGCGGGATTGTGATGATCGCTGCTAGGAAAATTTCGGTGGGAAAATAAGAAGCGCCCAAGTTTATGGGCGCTTTAAGGTAAATCAATACGAAATTTAATTTGCCAACACTTCTGAAGAACCAACAGTAACTTTAATGCTCTTTGGATCGCGACAATTGCCAACCATCACGTGTTGCAAAACTTTTTGCGGAGCTGGGCCACTGTGATCTGAGAAACTTAATTCATACATGCGCGGACCACCCATACAACGAAGCTGACTGGTTTGTTCGATTGACTTGAGGTTACCCACGTCTTCCGATTTCAAGATTGTCTTTATTGTTTTATTTGAAAGTATCGCTGCAATATCCTTTGCAATTTGTACGTTTGAATTTGCAGAAGCTGCAGTAGTGAAAAGCAGAGTGAGCGCCAGGATCATTGTTTTCATATTTTCTCCGTTAAATTAAAGGGCTAAAAGGTTACCGAGCTCACTGTATTGCGAGAGCTATGCCATGAATTTGGCGCCAGATAGACACTAAAGTGAGAATGTTGTGAATCGTAAACATGGTGGTCGCATCAGCTGTAGCTGATTCGCATCAAAAGCGCCGGTCCGCCAGGAGTCGTAATTTCTTTCTCTTGGGTAAAGCCCGCTTTTTCAAAAGCACGAATTGCCGATCGATTATGCGGATCTGGATCAATTATGACTGATTTTAGGTTTGGCTCTAGCTTGCGAACATACGCGATAAACTCAGCGATGACTTGCGGCCCCAAACCAATGCCGATGTGATCTGGACTTCCGATCATTAAGTCAATTCCGTAGGTGCCGGGGTTCTCGTGTTCCCACCACCCGCCGCCAACTTTGATTGCTTCGTAGTATTGGATAAAGCCGGTCTCGGTTTTGGTTAGGGATTTGGTTTGGGTTCTGGTCTCGGTTTTGGTTTCGGTTGTTTCGATTATGAAACAGTGGATGCCTCGTGCTGGCAAAGTTTTGAGAAATTTCTCGTGCAGTTCCTTTTCGCCTTCAGGTTCTTGCCAAAATTTTTTGACGTGCGCTTGCTGAAGCCAAGAGCGGAATAAGCTTAGGTGATTTTCTTGGAACGGAAGGAAGCTGAACATTTATTTATATTCATGCACTTCATGCGCATGAAATGAAATTGAAAAATAGTTTCGTGAAAGCATTTTTCGTTCTTGACAGCAAAACTTGATCGCGAGCTGGCCTTCAGTAGAGCAATCCAACTAGCGGCAAACCCGATCTTGCAAGGTTTCGGCCGGCTCGACACGAATGAATCTCACGCAAATTAAGGGCGATAAGTCTGCCTGATCGATTGCAAATTGCATTTCCGAAATATTGAAAAAATTGAATTCTAAAACATGGTGTAGAGTTTTTGAAACTCTCAACAGAGGTATCCTAATGCGCGCACTTAAATTAATATGTGAAACTCAGAAGTCATACGATTCTGAAGAGAATCTCAAATCACTTTCTCGGGATGCATTACTTACTGCTACCCGTGAAGTGATTGCGACCGAGACGAAGACCACAATTCGTGTCATCAAACACATCGCCGAGCTCAATCGCCGAGAACTTTATCTTGAGTGCGGCTACTCTTCCCTTTTCGATATGTTGACGAAGCATTTTGGCTACTGTGCCGGCTCCGCCCAAATTCGCATTAATTCAATGCGCCTCTTGATGGATGTTCCTCAAGTTGAAAACAAAATCCAATCCGGTGACTTGACGCTTACGGCAGCGTCGCAAGTTCAGAGCTTCCTTAATTTGGAAACGAAAGAGCAAAAAACGTATAGCCTCGAGCAAAAGCTCGACCTTCTTGAGACTTGTTCAGGCAAATCAACTCGAGAAGTTGAGCGCGAACTAGCGAGCAGAAATCCTCAAGTCATCAAGCGCGAGGTCGTTCGTACAGTGAACGAGTCTCATTCACGCTTGAATCTATCAATCCGTAATGAACTTCGCGACAAACTTGATAAGCTTAAAGGTCTGCTGTCGCATACAAACGCGAACATGAGCTATGAAGAGCTATTGGAGAAATTGGCCGAGATCGCATTGGAGCAAGTAGATCCTGTGCGTCGCGCGGAGAAATCGCAGCGCCAGCGTGATTCACGGTCACAACAAAAATCACTTCATGCGCATGAAGTGGAACCGCAACCGGCGAATAAGACTCAAGCGAACACACCGGAAGTGAATGCCGTAAAGCGCTCGCGCTACATTCCAGCAGCGGCACGCCACGAAATTTGGGCTAAAAACGCAGGCAAAGGTTGCGAATTCGTTGACCCAGACTCGGGCCAACGTTGCGGTTCAAAACATTTCATGCAAATCGATCATCGAACACCATTTTCAATGGGCGGAGATCACTGCGCAGAAAATTTAAGAATACTTTGTGGACAGCACAACCGATGGACGTACCGTAAAGGCAATTAATCAGGAGGCTGAAAGTGAGGAAGTCCGTCGGCAAGGTCATAGTAATCGCCCTTGCTCGCCACATGGACATGCATTTTCAACTTCGTTCCCGTTGGCGTGTCAAATGCGCCCATTGCTACTGAGGTCCAATCCCTACCGATTGGGTCCCAGAAAAGCGATGAACCACAGATAGAGCAAAATCCTCTTCGTACATTTTTGTTTGGTGTGTGGAACCACGTAACCTTGGCTAAGCCGCTGATAGTTAATGAAGACCGCGGAATGTCGGTTGATGCTTCGAAGTGACCTGAATGCTTTCGACACTGAGTACAGTGGCATGCAACTGGCTCTGGTAAGTCGCAAGTGATTTGAAATTTGACTTCGCCGCATAGGCAGGAGCCTTCATGCATACCCGCTCCTCAACCACCCGGCTTTAATGCCAACTCAGCGATGCGCTTCATGCGCATGAACCGGCATCGCAGACTCTACCGTGTTGGCTTCAATAATATGATGAATCACGCGAACCGGATTGCAGCGGCCACCGCCAACGTCAGTTTGGAATTCGCCTTGTGCGAGCACTGTGACGGGCACGAAGCCAGGCGTTACTGACGGAACTGAGTTCTTCTTTTCACACTCAAAAACTTCAGAGAATTTTGGGCCGCACTTTTCTGATTCGTAGAAGACATGCTTCGAGATACAATTGATGTAACCCGCATCCCGCAAACGCCAAGCGATCGGCATTTCATCGGCAATTGCTGAACTTGCGACTACTAAAGAAAACAGAATTAAGAATTTCATACGGCAGTGGCTCGAGTCATCACCGATGACCAAAACCAGCCGAGAACTGGGTCGCGTTCGATTGAATCTTCAACTGACGCTGAGCCGAGGACGGCTTCTTGTTCGGTTAATGACAATAATGGAACGGGTCCGATGTTTACGAATTGCGTGATGCCTTGCTGTGACTGAAGTGCATGAAGAACTTGTTTTGCGTCTGAATTTCCAAATGCGAGCTCAGTTCCGTCTTGCTTAACGACTTCAATCATCATCATATCAACAGTAGAGAGCATTGGAATTGGAATGAGCGTGAACATCGAAAGTACTTCAGGTTGAAACGCACCGCTTTGCGCAAGCAACTGTTTCAAAGACTGTTTGCCGCAAGCAACATTCATCGCCGAATCACTGGCCTTGATACCGACGAAAAATTCGGCCTTCAAACCCGCTTTTACAGCGCGGTCAAAAAGCCCGACTTGTACAATCGCGACACAAACAGCTTTGAGTTTTGAGTGTTTCAAGAACACGGAATCATCCGCGGTGATGTGGGATGCGAGATCGATGTCAGTCACGCCCATCGCTTCGATGTGTGACTGAGCCTCGCGAAGTCGAATCGAAACTTCGGGGATGCGAACGACGTTGAAACGAACACTGATCTGGTCGAGACTGCTCGCCCCTGCGAACACTACCGCTTGCTTCCCCATGAAACCCCACCTTAAATCGTTGAAACAATTTCTTAGACCGCTGCCCCCAGAGGTCACTTAGTATGATGAAAAGCAAACGATGTGCCGTCGATTTGCATTGGTTTGAAACGACGAGCGCATCTTTAAACGCAACTGACTCAGAAACGGCGTCAAAGTTGTAGGCGGGCCAGGTAGAAATTACTTTTTGCTTGCTAAAACTTAGAACTGATCTCGCACAAGCCACTTTTTCAGGACTACCGACCAGTCCAGACTAACAGTCCAGCTCTAGTCTTTAGTAGTCGGCAATTATTGCCTGGTGCTATTCTTGACTCGAGAAAACCTTAGGAATTTACAGCTAGAAGAAACCACGGAAGGTTTATAACGCCGATGTCGCGTCCTCAGCTAGGGTCTGCATATATTTATCTCCTGTTAGCTTTTGTGGGCTACATGCTTGCGGACTTGCTCATCCTCAACATGCGCGCGTCTTTGCTCCCCAATCAAGCGCCACCCGAGCGTCCAGCAACACAACAAACACTCGTGCAACACCAACGCGATTATTACAACGGCATCACATCAAAAAATATCTTCAACATGGATGGCGTGATTCCTCCGCCCATCGGTGGAACACAACAACAAAACACCACCGATGACTCACTTCCCGTTCCAACTACGATCAGCGGCATTCAACTCATCGGCACTCTTGTGCATACAAATCCGAACAAGTCGGTTGCAAGCGTAAAAACTCCGAACAGTGGCGAGCTCGTTGGCGCATTTCGTGTAAGTGACGTCATGGACGGTGTCGGTGAAGTTTTAGCGGTTGAGCGTGGTCGCGTGGTTTTTCGTAACATGAATAACCGTCGCAAAGAATACGTCGAACTTCCGCAAGACAATCGCATCAACCTTCAGACAGCATCGGCAGCTCCATCTGGTCGTCAAGAGGGCGAAGTCACTGTGATCTCGGATACTGAGCGCAGTATTAAGCGCTCTGATCTTGAGCGATTAACATCAAATCTTCCGGAACTTTTACAGCAAGCTCGCGCAGTTAAAGACGGAGATTGTTTCCGCATGGTCGACATCATGCCTGGAAGCGTTTACGAACGTCTCGGTATTCGCCGAGGAGATTGTATTCACAGCGTGAACGGCGAAGCCGTCGATTCACCACAAAAAGCTTTAGAGATTTATAACCAGCTGAAGAACTCAAACAACATCTCTCTTGGCGTCGACAGGAACGGGCGCAAAGAGGATTTGAAATTCAGCGTTCAGTGAGGAATTTATGAAACGGTGGATGATTTTACTCATCGTCGCAATACTTGTAGCGGACCAAGGCATGATGCCGACTGCCCGCGCGCAAGAAGAGGATCTTGATCGACTCTTCGAAGAAGATCCGGTCGAAGAGCCACCTCCGTTTGGAGAACCACCTCCCGGGGATTTTGATAATCCCCCGCCGGGCGCGGGACTTCCTCCTGGCAACTCATTCACTCCACCGCCGACTCCTCCTAATAATAATGCAGGGGGCGGCTTTGGTCGACCAACTGGAGGCGGTTTCGGCGGGCCGACGGGTAAGCCGACTGTCAGTTCGACGAAGGGTGATCTTAAGGATCGCTTTTCGAAGGCGAACATCGAAGACATCACGAACGAAAATTTTCCTGAAACGATTGAAAGTTTCGATTTCCCCAATGCAGATATCAAAGACGTAATTAAGGCGATCTCGGAATTGACAGGAAAAAACTTTATCATCGAGAGCTCGATCAACGGTCGAGTGACGATCATGGCGCCATCTAAAATCACCGTTGCGGAAGCATACAAAGCGTTTCTATCTTCGCTCGCAGGTATCGGCTACACGGTTGTTCCAAGTGGAAAGTTTTTGAAAATTAAATCGATTCGTAACGCTCTGAAAGATTCGATTGAAACTTTCAGTGGTTCTTATTTTCCAAATGCAGACGTACTCGTAACTCGAATCGTTCAGCTAAAACATACTTCGGCTGCCGACATTGAACAGAAATTAAATAAGATCCTTTCAAAAGAAGGCGATCTCGTTGCCTACGCGCCAACGAACTCTCTGATCATTACTGACTTCGGCTCGAGCATTGAACGTACGATGCGGATCCTTAGCGAAGTCGACAAGCCAGGCTTCGAAGAACAGCTTGAAGTCATCGTGATTAAGTATGCAAAGGCTGCTGATCTTGCGGAAATGCTCAACCAGATCATTAATAAAGAGGCTGGTGGAGCTGCCGGTGGTGGCGGCTTCGGTCGACCGGGTGTTCCTCGTTTCGGCTCGCGTAGACCAGGACAAGCTGGTGGTGCGCCTGAAGAACTTTCGCTAGTCGCTCCAGATGAACGAACGAATGCGATCATCGTATTAGGTACAAAAGCCGGAATCGAAAAAGTAAAAAGCGTTGTACGCAAACTTGATTACCGCTTGGATCCTTCGGAATCAGGCGGCGTGTTTGTCTATTATGTAAAACACGGTGAAGCTGAAAAAATTCAGCAAGTTCTCCAAGGCGTAAGCCAAGCAGCTGGTGGCGGTGGAGCTGCCGGCGGCGCGGGTGGTGGCGCTGCTGGTGGTATTGGCGGTCAGCCGTCTGCAACGCGACCATTTAGTACCGGAGCTGCGGCGATTTTCGGTGGTGACGTGAAAATCAC
>JANOUF010000073.1:0-1795 GCA_031416685.1 Bdellovibrionales bacterium | reverse complement strand
AAGCGAAGCGAGCGGCCGAGCAGAAGTAAAAAAGGTGCCCGGTTCAAATTTTGCGACTCGCTGCAACTACCTCTGGCGGTATTGAAGTCATAATAGTTATTTTTATTACAATTCGCACTTTGATGGTCCGAAGTCGGAACCTACGAGTTAGATTAACAAAAATCTAATTTCGGAGGCCTCATGTTTCGTTCCACTATTGCATTATTCGCATTGCTCACGTCGACCTTGGCTTACGCTGAAGTACGAGAGGCACCGACGATGGCAAATGCCCTCGAAGGAGTCGACGCAGAAACCTTGGTCATCTTCGATTTGGATAACACTGTCTTAATGCCACCGCAAACTCTTGGCGGTGAAGAATGGTACGATTATTTCGTTGAGAAGAGAGTAGAGCAGTTTAAGAGCGAAGGTCTTGCTGAAGATAAAGCGAAAGAAAAAGCGATCGATATGGGACTCAAAGAGTGGAATACTTTCCACCAAAACGCCAAGGTGGTGCCGGTAGAAAAAGAGACACCGGATCTTATTACCCGCACGCAGTCGAGCGGTGCGATGACGATGGCGTTGACCGCGCGTCCCTCAACTTTGGCTCAAAGCACAGTTTCGCAACTTCAAAGTATCGGGATTGATTTCACAAAATCGCCAGTATCGAAAAAATCTACAACTGTTAGCGGAACAAATCCGTCGACATTCTATCAAGGCCTTCTCATGGTTGGACCAAAGAACAACAAAGGTGAAGTGCTGGTGAAATTTCTGAAGCAGTTGAAGCTGACTCCGAAAAAAATCATATTTATCGATAATAAGCAAAAACACGTCGATAATGTTGAGAAGGCTCTCGCTGAACTGAAAATTCCATATTTTGGGCGCAGGCACGCAGCCGCGGATAAAAAAATCGCCGAAATGAATAAGCCGGTTGTCGAACTTCAACACAAGTATTATTTCGGCGAAGTGCTGTCGGATTCGGACGCAAAAAAAGTTTTGAAGAGATAAGCGTAGCGGACGCATGGTTGCAATTAGACGTAACGAGTGTCCGGTTACAAATTTGCGACACGACGCAACTGCCTCGGAGGTAGTTGCGCTGCATCCTTCGATTTCACTCAATAATTTTCTATAGCGTTCGAAACAATCACCTTATGAAATCTATGACGCCGAAAATCTATCTCGAATCTCCACGTATGCTCCTCCGTGAAATGACGGAGGACGATCACGCAAATCTCAAAGATCTCGATAGCGATCCGGATGTGATGCGGTATCTGACTGATGGCGCGCCGTCGGATGACGAAAAAGTAAATGCCGGAATCACGCGCACGCTTGGTTACTACGAGCGCTTTCCGAAGCGCTTTGGCTTGTGGGCGGCGATCATAAAAGAGTCGAACGAGTTTGCCGGTTGGTTTCTCCTCCGCCCCGACAAACACAATCTCGAAAACGAAAAAGACATCGAACTCGGTTACCGCTTGAAGCGAAAATTTTGGCGGCAAGGTTATGCGACAGAAGTATCAAAACTGCTAATCAACAAGGCCTTCCAAGAACTCCGAGCTGAAACCGTTTGGGCAAAGACGATGAAAAAGAACATTGCCTCTTGGGGGGCGATGAACAAGCTCGGAATGGCATTCGAGAAAGACTATGTCGAAACCGAATTTCCCGGCGGCGATAAGCTCGGTGTCATCTATCGTTTAACAAAAGATGACTGGGAGAAATCCAGAAAATGACTCGGGCACCCGGCGCAAAACTTCTCTCGTTGCATGAGACGAAAGTTTGTATTTTTCCGTCATTGCATTACTAATTTGTTCTGGCGGCGGTC
>JANOUF010000072.1:0-6803 GCA_031416685.1 Bdellovibrionales bacterium | reverse complement strand
GGTGGCTGGGTTCGATTTTACGAGAATTGATCATCGGACCTATCAAACTTACAAAAATCCCGAAATTTGCTCGATTGGCTTTTTGAGCCGACAAAAAGTCGTCGCTTTTCAACAGGCCCATTTGGTTCGGTAGCGGACGATAGCACCGGTGCTTTCACCGCAACGTATTCGGCCTTGGTCAAACGCAACTAATTTGACATTACTAAGTCCGCAGACTCCACTAATAGAATGCATCCAATCGGAATCTCGGTTGTCATTCCGGCTTACAACGAAGAGAAGTATCTGCCGGATACGATAAAATCTGTGCGTGAAGCACAGGCTCGCTTCATCCAGAGTATTATCCCTCCTCCACCAACCGAAATCGTGGTGGTAAACAATGCATCGAATGACAAAACTGCCATCGTTGCAAGTCAACTAGGCGCGCGCGTAATTGATCACGAAGTTCGAAACATTTCTTCGGTTAGAAATGCCGGCATTCAGGCCGCACAATATTCGATCATAGTGATGATAGACGCCGACAGTTTTCTCCAAGCCAATGCACTGACTGAAGTTTATAAGCTGATGCAAAAGGGTCAAACTATAGGCGGCGGCTTCAACGTCAAAATAATAACTAAGAAACGTTCGCTTCGAATTGCGGCGGCCGTTTATCAAATCGTAGTTCGGACTCTAGCCGGTATTTCTGGAGCCATGTTCTTTTTTGATCGCGATTCAGCACTGGCCATCGGAGGTTTTCGCGAAGATCGCTTAGTCGCCGAAGACTCAGCATTTTCAATGGATCTTCGTGCATATGGAAAAGCGCATGGAAGAAAGCGTTTTGCTTATCTAGGCCATGTTAAGGTCGGCACTTTAGATCGCAAAGACACGGATGTTCTAACAATCCTTAGGTGGGTGAGCCAAGCGATTCAAGCTTTCCTTGGTCGCAAGCAAAAGATTGAAGACCTCAGTTACTGGTACAATCCAAAGCGCTGAGTCGACTTTGCCGCACGGCATGCACTTGGTTTTGAACAAACTCTCAGCGGATAATTACTGACAACGTACCGGTTCCGTAACATTCGTTCCAAGAACAAAACCCAACGCATACTCTTCAGAGCTAGATCGCTCTCCACTCATAACTGAATACACTTCGCTCAAACGCGGATCACTTGAGCGAACGCCGAGTCTTTCCGCCGCGAAAAACGCAGCGATAGCTTGATGGCGCACGCCGTAGTCAGGTTCATTCACAAAGCCACTATCAAATGGCATCACTATAGGAATCCCGTGTCGATCGATCACACGCTCAATCCCATCAATAATCTCTAAAGCAAATGGGCCTATAAGTGATTCAGACCAATCAAGCGCATCGTAAACAGGTTTCAGCATAGGATCATCGCCCCGAACTCCGGCGAAGTAGGCTTTGCGAAATGCAGATAAAATGACAATCTCATCGACACCGCCAGCAACAGCGCGATACTCGGCACTCATCGGGTTGATAACGGTGCCGCCCCAACTACCGTTGGAGCACGGTCCTTTTTCAATTACGGGTGATCGTAATACGTCCTCAATACTTGCTGACGTCCCAGAAGAATACGCCGATTCCATTTCGCAACTCGACACGGCAAAGGCTACAGCACCCATAAATACTATTAGAAGAATTCGATCCATACATTTACTCCGACTAAAGGCTTGGATTTCCTTCATCGGCACTTTGGTCTAGCACTCAAGGTTTGAAGTATGAAGATGTCGGAACGATCTAAGGATGACCGCATCCCAGCTTTTATGGTTATCTATTCAGACTCTAAATTTTGAGGTGCATATGGCTCAGCTAGCCGCGCTAAAAGCGCAACTCTCAGGTCTCAAACTTCCAGTGGAATACTGGGATGTTCGAATCGAAGACACTTTTGAAACAGTCATCGCAATTACAGACGGTGAAATTACAACTTGCAGCGCGAGTCCGTCACTTGGTGCGTTCGTCCGTGTTCGCAAAGGCGGCTTTTGGTTTTACGAGTCGACCACCGACATCGCAAAATTGCGCGAGACTGTCGAACGATTAGCGAATCAAAAAGTTCCAGGCGCAACTTCTACAATTCCCTACTCAGCCAAGAAAGAAAATTCCTACTACGCACTAAACGCAATTGACTCCCGATTTAGCGCCGTACCACTCGCAGATAAGATCAATCTATTAAAAGGCGTCGGCGAAATAGCAAAATCACATCCAAAGGCAGCTAGCGTAATTTTGCATTACAAAGACGTCTATAAAGTGAAGTCGTTTCTCAACAGCGTTGGCACTGAGTACGAGTACGATTTCAACCAAGGAACATTCTATGTTCGATACACTTTAAAAGATGGCGAAAATCTGTTTCAGGATCGCTTCTCAGGATACGCGTCCAAGTTTGGCGATTTAAAATCTTATGAGTCCGAAATTTTGCCTGCAATGAAAGAAAGCGAACGCTTTCTCACGGCTCCAGCCATCACTCCAGGAAAGTATTCGGTCTTAATGGATTCCGAAGTCGCAGGAGTATTCACGCACGAATCATTCGGGCATAAATCAGAAGCCGATTTCATGGTGGGTAACCCGGATTCACTTGCAGAATGGAAGCTTGGCAAAAAAATCGCTGCCGAATGTCTAAGTATTGTTGATTATGGTTTGCACCCGAACACATCGGGCTGGTGCCCCATTGATGACGACGGAACTCCGGCTAAGAAAAATTACTTAATTAAAGACGGCGTACTCACAGGCAGACTTCATTCACGAGAAACAGCTGCAGAGTTAAAAGAAGAACCCACAGGAAATTCTCGCGCCATGAATTTCGAATGGGAACCTATCGTTCGCATGACATCGACCTACATTGAAGCTGGAAAAGAATCGATCGATGAAATTCTTAAGCGCTCCGAAGGTGCAATTCTACTTGAAGGGTATAAACACGGTTCAGGACTTAGCACTTTTACTGTTGCGCCTTCTCGTGGCTACCGTATCGGTAAAAATGGCACTCGAGAACCAGTTCGCGTAACAGTCCTTTCTGGATCCGTCTTTGAAACGCTCGCGAATGTTGAGGCTGTCTCCAAAGAGTTTGTCTTGCACAGCAACGCTATCGGCGGATGCGGCAAGAATTCTCAGTGGCCACTGCCCGTTGCAGACGGTGGTCCTTACGTACTCGTAAAGAATATGCAGGTGAGCTAATGAAATACGATCTACTGACGATCAAAGAGCAAACGCAAACACTCAAGATCGAGGGAAATAAACTCAACGCTGCCAAGAATTTGAATTTAACAAAGCAAGGACTTCGCCGCTTTGAAAACAATAAGGTTTTTCACGCCTCGCGGATCGGTGAGGCGCCGCTTGAGCAGTTGATTACCGATTCAAAGGAATGGGGAGGTCCTGGAGTTCCCCATGAATTTGGCTTTGCTCCAGAGCGCACCGAGAAACGAAACGGGCCTTTAGCAAAAAAAGATCTAATTCAGGAGTTTCAAGACTACACGCTTAAGTACATTGATAAGTATCCAAACTTTGTATTTTCGGGTTACGCGTCGATGACCAAGTTGCAACAAAGTCTTATTAGCAACTATGGCGTTGATCTTAGTGCAGCCGGTGAGATTTGTGACGTCGGTTTCAGCTATCAAAGTAAATCGTTGGGCAATATGGTCGACGGCTTTGTTTGGACCCGAGCGCTCGACTTCAATGATATCAAGCAAGATTTTGAGCAAGAAGAAGAGTTTCTCCGAGTGCATGAGAATGAAATCAAGCTTCAGAGCGCTCGCATGCCCGTATTGTTTGTCGATAGCACTGAGCCACTACAAAAACTAACCGATTCATTCGAAGTAAATCGTTATAACGAAGGTGCATGCGTGTTCGCAGGCAAGCTCGGTCAAAAACTGTTCTCAGAGAAAATCACCTTGATCGATCAAGCCTACGATCCAAAGATCGGCCTCAACAGCTTCTTTGATGGTGATGGAATGGTCCGCAAAAATGATCCTGTCGTGCTTGTCGAAAATGGAACGTTCAAAAGTCTGATCAGTGATCTTCGCTGGGCAAAAAAATATGGCATCGAAAGTACAGGCAATGGCTATCGAGAATACAATCGCGGCGTGCAACTTGGGCTTCGATCTTTGCGATTTGCACCTGGCAAACAAACCTGGCGCCAAATTTTAAAAGGGATCGATCGCTGTATCGTTGCGGTTCTCGCTGTGGGCGGGGATTCCAACGAGCTAGGCGAGTATTCAACTCCGGTTCAGTTCGGTTACGTCTTCGAAAAAGGAGAGTGCATCGGTCGGGCGCCTCAGCTCACGGTGAAAACTTCAGTCAACAATTTTTTAGGTGATGATCTGATTGCAGTTTCAAGCGATGGCTTTACAAAAACTAAATTTAGCTCTTCGGTAGTTAGCGAAATGGATGTGCTCGTTAACTAAAATTTACGAGCCACATTCTTCAGGATAGAAAACTTCTTCTCCGAGCCGTGAGCCGTCGTAGTTCAGGTAATTGTACTGAATCGCGACTCCTCGTTTTAAGAAACGAACGAGATAAGGATTTCCGCAGACACTTTTGACCCAATTATCATGTGAGTAGCGAAGCTCAAGCGTGAATCGGCGCGGACCCATCCACTCGTTTCTTTTTTGAATGAAAAGCAAAGTCTGCTTTCCGTATTTCACATCGACGATCGACATGTAATCGTCCGTTCGAAGCGGGAGCAGTTGTCTCATTGAAGCAACTTCGGCATCCATAATTTGATCAAGTGGAGTTGCGAATTCTTGTGCTTCACTGATTGCATTTTGAACTGGCGTTAAGGGCGAAATCTCTCGCACAGCGACGGGCGCGGGCGACGCAGTTGTAGGCGCCGATGATGGCGAAGACTCGCGCATGAAGTAGCTCGCGGCCATTAGAATGAATACGAATAGAGCGAAAATACCCTTGAACACCAAGGCACTAATAAGCAAACCGAAGTCCACCTCTAGGGCAACGTAGCAGCTCTGGCTGTAGAGTCGGTTGACATCGCCCAAGCCCCCAAACATCTGTGACTTAACCCCAAAATTGTTACTGTCGAAGGGTTGGCCACCGCTTTGATTTAATAGAGATTTTAGAAGGACTAAGAGCGAAGATTTTGGGGCTCAATCCTTGCTCAGTTTCACTGTTCCAAGGAGCCCACAAATATGAAACGCATCCTCTTGGCTTTTGTTGCATTCATCACGGCTACGCAGGTTTTTGCAGTTGGTACTTCTTCGGGCCAATCCCAACAGCAATTCCCCGAATACTGGAAGCCAGCATTCAACGCGCTCTACAAACGATTGGATAAAAACTTAAAAAAGCCAGCGAAGCACGTTCCATTCTGGCATGTCGCGCCCGCGCCCAAATATCCGGGAGTTTATCTCTGGGATTCAGCGTTCATCGCGCTCATTTGGAAAAATAAAAATTCAAGCATCGCTCAAGACGTCATCCGCTCTGTGCTTCACAATCAACAAAAAGACGGCCGTGTTCCACACACAATTCCAAACAATGCCACTATTGCAAAAGTCCTGGGCGCAAGCCCTTGGACGCAGCCACCAGTTCTTTCTTGGGCCGCAGCTCAAATTCTTCGTAAAACCAAAGATGTAAAATTCGCGATTCAAATCTATCCAAAGTTAGTTCGCTTCCACTTATGGCTCTTAGAGAATCGCCAACTTCAAAATGGACTGTTCTTTTGGCAACATCCTTACGAATCCGGTATCGATAATTCGCCTCGTTTCGGCGTACGCGATGAATCTCACTACTACAAAACTACAAACGTCGCTTCCGTCGACATCACTTCGTATTTAATTATGGATGCGCGAGCACTCGCTGAAATCGCAACTCTTCTCAACGAGAAAAGCCAAAACAAAGACTTCGAAGAAGATATTAAAAACTTCAACGCCTTTGCCGAGGGCACATCAAAACGCATGCAGGATTACTTATGGCACGAAGAATCGGGGTACTTCCTTGATCGCAACGTGGACACCGGTGAATTCGTAAACGTCAAAACCATTGCTTCGTTTTTCCCGTTAGCCGCAAAAGCCGCTACGACAAAACAGTTTCTTCGTTTGCGCGAGCATTTGGTGAGTACAGACGAGTTCAACACGTTCATTCCGTTCCCAACAGTTTCAAAAGCAGATCCAACGTTTGAAAAAGACATGTGGCGAGGTCCCGTTTGGATCAACACGAGCTACTTGGTTCTCGCAGGGCTGAAAGAATACAACGATACAGAAACAGTTCGATACTTCGCTTACCGAGTTGTCGACGGCGTTTATCAAACTTGGCAACGTCTCGGCGATTTCTACGAGTTCTATGATCCAGATCGTCCAGATCTGACCGAACTCTCTCGTAAAAAAGGTCTTGGTCCGTTGGGACTCTCAGCTTCAAAGAAGCCAGTTGAAGTCCTAAAACATCTCGTCCTAAAGCAAATAATTCTCGGTAAAAAGCCGGTGAATAAATTTGCTGGCTGGACGGGTCTCGTCAATGCGTTAGCAATCGAAGAGCTCGGCTTCGATCCCGAAGCAAACTAAAAAAAATTCAACGTCAAACATTTCGATCTCGCGTTCAAATGATTTTATGGTGTCAGTTACAGTTTCTACTCTGACACTACCTCCAACTCGAAAATAAAAGATGAGATCGAACTCATCAAGTTTTCGCCGTGGCACGCTGACTGCAATTGGACCCCCGTACAAACTTTTCAACGCATCGGCATCCGTCATTCTGATGGACATATATATGTCGTTGAAAATTGCGATAGGGGAATACATGAAGACAAAAACTCTTTTGGCTTTAGCCATTACGATAGTTTTGGGTGTTGCATCTGCACAAGCAGGCGACATTGGCTCTG
>JANOUF010000071.1:0-5729 GCA_031416685.1 Bdellovibrionales bacterium | reverse complement strand
CGGAAGTTACACGGGTCGCAAAAGAAGTTGGTACCGAAGGAAAAATCGGCGGACAAGCAGACGTAAAAGGTGTTAGTGGTACATGGAAAGACTTAACTGATAACGTTAACTCTCTTGCAGGTAAATTAACTGACCAAGTTCGAAAAATCGCAAAAGTAACGACCGCAGTTGCAAACGGCGACTTATCACAGAAGATCACGGTCGATGCGAAAGGTGAAATCCTCGAGCTTAAGAACGTTATCAATAAGATGGTGGATCAGCTGAACTCGTTTGCTGCGGAAGTTACACGGGTCGCGAAGGAAGTTGGTACCGAAGGAAAACTCGGTGGTCAGGCCGACGTTCGAGGTGTTTCGGGCGTATGGAAAGACTTAACTGATAACGTTAACTTCATGGCATCGAATCTTACGACTCAGGTTCGCGGTATCGTTAAGGTCGTAACAGCGATCGCAAACGGTGACCTCTCACAAAAATTCGTACTCGAAGCAAAAGGTGAAGTTGCTGCGTTAGCAGAAACAATGAATTCAATGACGGATACACTCCGCGCATTCGCAGACCAAGTTACTACTGTCGCCCGCGAAGTGGGTGTTGAAGGAAAACTAGGTGCGCAAGCAAACGTTCCAGGCGTTTCTGGTACTTGGAAAGACTTAACTGATAACGTTAACTTCATGGCGTCGAACCTCACTAAGCAGGTTCGCGGTATCATCAAGGTCGTAACAGCGGTTGCGAATGGTGACCTGAACCAGAAGTTCGTTCTCGAAGCAAAAGGTGAAGTTGCCGCTCTCGCGGAAACGATCAACTCGATGACGGACACACTCCGTATCTTCGCTGACCAAGTAACTACGGTTGCTCGTGAGGTCGGTATCGAAGGAAAACTAGGTGGTCAGGCGTCGGTTCCAGGTGCAGCAGGTACATGGAAAGATTTAACAGATAACGTAAACCAGCTTGCAGGAAACCTGACTTCTCAGGTTCGTGCGATCGCAGAAGTTTCTACAGCGGTTACAAAAGGTGACTTAACTCGTTCGATCTCGGTCGAAGCGCAAGGTGAGGTCGCAGCACTCTCTGAGAACATCAACCAGATGATCTCAAACCTAAAAGAAACAACTGAGAAGAACAACGAGCAAGATTGGCTAAAAACCAACCTCGCGAAGTTTTCGAACATGATGCAAGGTCAACGGAATATCACTTCTGTCGCACAGCTGATCATGTCGGAACTAACTCCACTCGTTGGGGGATCCCAAGGCACATTCTTCATGATTGACCAAGAAGAAGGTGAGACAGAAATCTCGCTTAACTTGATTGCGAGCTACGCGTTCAGTGAACGTCGTAACGTGAACAATCGTTATAAAATGAAAGAAGGCCTGGTTGGTCAGTGCGGCTACGAGAAAAAACGTATCCTCATCACTCAGCCACCTGAAGAATATATCCGCATCTCTTCAAGTCTCATCGATCAACGCCCCGCAAACATCATTGTTTTGCCAGTACTCTTCGAAGGTGAATTGAAAGCGGTTATCGAACTTGCTTCATCAAAAGCATTCTCGCAAAACTACATCAACTTCCTAGATCAATTGATGGATTCAATCGGTGTTATCTTGAACATGATCTCAAGCTCCATGCGTACAGAGGAACTTTTAAACGAGCTCCAAAGATCAAACGTGGAACTCGAGACTCAAGCAAAGGAACTCGAAGACAAAGCGAAACTCCTCGAAGTCAAAAACAACGAGGTCGAGCTTGCATCACGCTCTCTCGAAGAGAAAGCCGAACAGCTCTCGCTTATCTCAAAGTACAAGTCGGAATTCTTGGCGAATATGTCGCATGAATTACGTACACCACTCAATAGCTTGTTAATCCTCTCGAAAACTCTCGCAGAGAACAGAGAGCAAAACCTCACAGGCGATCAAGTAAAATACGCGTCGACGGTTCACTCGGCAGGTCAAGACTTGCTAGCGCTTATCAACGAGATCCTCGATCTATCTAAAGTTGAAGCTGGTAAAATGCCGGTTAACCCGCGCAAAGTTGACGTTGCAGAGGTCTACGAGTATCTCGAACAAACTTTCCGTCCAGTTGCTGAGCACAAAAACCTTACGTTCAACATCAGAGTTGCGGACGACGTACCAAATGGAATGGTCACAGACGAAAATCGTCTTCACCAAATCCTCAAAAACCTCCTCTCGAACGCGTTCAAGTTCACAGAGAAGGGCAAAGTCGAACTCGAAGTGTTTGTTGCGAGCAAAGGTCCGAAAGGATATGCGTCGGAGCCGCTTAATAAAGCAGAAAGCGTTCTTGCATTCCGCGTGACAGATACCGGTATCGGTATCGCATCGGATAAGCAGAGACTTATTTTCGAAGCGTTCCAACAAGCTGACGGTACGACTTCTCGGAAGTATGGCGGAACCGGCCTAGGTCTTACGATCAGCCGCGAAATCGCACGACTCCTTGGTGGTCACATCGATGTTCAATCTGAGCCAGGTACCGGTTCATCGTTCACTCTTCTCATGCCGCAAAGCTACTCGGGCGCAGAATTACATGCGACCGATCGTAGCGAAGCGACAGAGTTTGAGCCGCTACCATTGGGCGCTGATTTTTCTGGCCGCAAAGTCCTCATCGTCGATGATGACATGCGAAACGTATTCGCCCTTACTACGATCCTTAAGGCTCGCGGCATGACGGTGGTTTATGCAGAAAACGGCAGAAAAGGTATCGAGGTCCTTAACGAGAACCTAGATACAGATTTGATACTCATGGATACGATGATGCCAGAAATGGATGGCCTCGAAGCAACTCGTCGCATCCGCGAATTCGCTCAGTTTGCGACTTTGCCGATCATCTCCCTCACTGCGAAAGCAATGAAGGGCGATCGCGAGAAGTGCTTGGAAGCTGGAGCAAGCGACTACATTACGAAGCCAGTAGATGAAAACCATCTTCTAGCTGTGATGTACACTTGGATCCAACAAAAAGAATTAGCAGCAGCGATAGCAGAGTAGTGATCGAATGAATTTTCAAGCGGACCCAGTCGATATTTTGATCGTGGATGATAGGGAAGACGGCCTCCTAGCTATGGAGGTCGCGCTTTCACGCCCTGGTTGGAATTTAACTAAAGCAAAGAACGGCAACGAAGCCGTCGTGGCTTGTGAGAAAAAGGAATTTGCAGTCATTTTGCTCGACGTGCAGATGCCTGGTATTGATGGGTTTCAAACCGCAGAAATCATTCGTTCAAAAACAACCAACCGCTCAACGCCGATTCTCTTCGTAACTGCGGTCAATAAGGACGAGGGTTACATTTATAAAGGGTACAAAGCTGGTGCCGTCGATTACGTTTTCAAACCATTTGACTCACAAATTTTAAATTCCAAAGTTTCAGTGTTTGCTGAACTTTTTCAGAAGACACGTAAGCTTGAGAGGCAAACGGAATTGATCCGTGAAAGCGAACGTAGAGAGCGTTACTTAAAGCTTGCAGAGCTTGAAGTTGAAAATTTACGCCGCTATCGAAGCCTTGCAGACGCAATTCCACATATCGTGTGGAAAGCAAATCCTGAAGGCATAATCGATTATGTAAATCGCGGCTGGAGTGATTTTACAGGTCTTTCCCCTGAACAATCACAAGGTAACGGTTGGCAACGGGCGATAGATGAAGATGATTTAAAAATGATTCTTCGCCTGTGGCTAGACGCCATGTCGACGTTAAAGCCTTTCGAAGCTGAAGTGCGAATTCGCCGTATCGACGGAGAATATCGCTGGCACCTGTTAAAAGCTGTTCCTGAGATGAGTTCATTGATGCTCATGTCTTGGATTGGAACCAACACGGATATTCATGATCGCAAACTCATGGCCGATAGCTTGATTTTCGCTCAAAAAGAAGCGCAAGCTGCAAACCTAGCAAAAACGAATTTCTTGGCCAACATGAGCCACGAAATTCGCACGCCTCTCAATGCAATTTTAGGCTTTGCAGAATTGATGTTCACGCCTGAACAAACTCACGAAGACAATATCAACGCAGTTTCGACAATTCGTCGAAGCGGAGACCAGCTTCTAAGGATTATCAACGAGATCCTCGACATCTCAAAAGTGGAAGCTGGCCACATGGAACTAGAGGAAATCGAAGTCGATGTGGTCAGTATGGTCGAAGAGGTTCGTTCACTCTTGCAGTTACAGGCGAACGAGAAAGGCTTGTCGATGGAATTCAAAATCACAAGTCCGATTCCGAGCAAGATTGTTTCCGATCCGACTCGGCTGAAACAAATTTTAATGAATCTTATTGGCAACGCTGTGAAATTCACGAGCAAAGGTCAAATCGTAACTGAATTTGCTTGGACTCCAGAGTCGGGCGGCCGTGGTCAGTTACGTGTTTATGTTCGCGACACAGGTCCTGGAATTTCTGAAACTGATTCCGATCGGTTATTTAAGCCGTTTAGCCAAGTCGATAACTCAATGACGAGAAAGTTTGGCGGCACCGGACTCGGATTGGTTCTTTCAAAACAGATCGCAAAACTCTTAGGTGGCGATGTTCGCTTGGAACGAAGCGTGCCTGGAATTGGAAGCGTGTTCTGCACGGAAGCCTGTGTGAAGCCAGCGACCCCGGATGTTGAGATGCTCTCTTCGTTTGATTCACCCGAGGAGCCGAAAGCAGCGCCGCCGCAAAAACAGATTGATTTAAGTCATTACAAAGTTCTGCTGGTCGATGATTCACACGATAATCAGATACTGATGGGACGATTCTTAAAGAGTGCGGGAGCTCAAGTAGAAACCGCAAGTAACGGCCTAGAAGCCGTTGCACAGGCCCTTGTAGGCGAACACGACGTCGTACTCATGGATATCCAAATGCCCCACCTAGACGGTTATGAGGCAACGCGACGACTTCGTTCGCAAGGCTATAAAAAGCCAATCATTGCGCTTACAGCTCACGCGCTTAAAGAAGAGCGTGAAAAGTCTTTCAATGCCGGTTGCAGTGGTCATTTGACTAAGCCGATTCAGAAGCGAGCGTTGCTCGATTACCTGTCACAATTGGGCCACTCGCCTGCGCCGTCGGCAGATCAGCGATCTAGCGCGTTTGTGATTGGATAGCGAATGGCGATTCCTTTCAGCAGCCGTGAAATCGAAGACTTTGTTCGATTTCACTTTCGTTCGCTCTCAACTCTCGAAGTATTTCTAGTTTTAATTGAAGATCACTTAAAGACTTGGACGCCGAGTCAGATCAGCCAGCGCCTTCGTTCAAACGATGCTTATGCAAAAGATCAGCTGTGGGAACTAGTTGGCACCGGGCTTGTGAAACCAATTGAAGATGGCAATGGGGATGTGACATTTAGTTCCGCTTGTATCGATCGTGAAGAGATTTGCAACGGGTTACGTGAGGCTTTTCAGATCAAACGCTCGGCCCTTATAACTTTAATTTACTCGAAAGAGGCGCAGCCAATCCAAGATCTGGCTGATGCGTTCGTGTTTAATAAGAAGAAGGACAAGTAATGTTGGGTTCAATCGTTTACCTTCTTTGTACATTGGCGAGCATTATGTGCGCGTGGGTGCTTTTCCGTTCTTATAATGGTGCTAAGTCTGCATTGTTGCTTTGGTGTTCGCTTTGTTTTGCGACACTTGCTTTAAGCAATATTCTGTTGTTCGTCGACTTAGTTATTGTTGGCCCAAACGTAGATCTGTCGTTGATACGTGGGATCATATCTTTTGGTGGTCTCGGATTCTTACTTTATGGCCTCATTTGGGAAACGGTGTAGGACATGCAG
>JANOUF010000070.1:0-26691 GCA_031416685.1 Bdellovibrionales bacterium | reverse complement strand
GATTCGATTTCGCTGAGCATCTGGTTGAGACACCGGAGAAGTCGTTACGCCATTCGTGCAGGTCGGAACTTACCCGACAAGGAATTTCGCTACCTTAGGACCGTTATAGTTACGGCCGCCGTTTACTGGGGCTTCGATTCTGAGCTTCGTCCTTACGGACTAACAAATCCTCTTAACCTTCCAGCACCGGGCAGGCGTCAATATGTATACGTCGTCTTGAGACTTTGCACATATCTGTGTTTTTGATAAACAGTCGCTACTCCCATTTCTCTGCGGCCACCCCTAACGAGGTTAGGCACACCTTATCCCTAAGTTACGGTGTTAAGTTGCCGAGTTCCTTAACCAGATTTAACCCAATCGTCTGAGAATACTCATCCCACTCACCTGAGTCGGTTTACGGTACAGGCAATTTCAGATAATGAACGAAACTTTTCTTGGAAGCATGGCTCCACTCGACTTCGCTCAAAAGAGCTTCGTCTCAGGTTCAGAATTGAGCAGCGGATTTACCTACTACTCTTCCTACACCTTCAAACCCCAATCCAATAAGGGGCCCGAGTATGCCTACTCCGTCCTTCCGTTCACATGACTGAAATTGGTCACGGAATATTAACCGTGTGTCCATCGATTACGCCAATTGGCCTCATCTTAGGCCCTGACTAACCCTAAGGCGGATTATCCTTGCCCTGGAACCCTTGAGTTTACGACGTGGGGGTTTTTCACCCCCATTTGAACGCTACTTACGTGAACATGATCACTTCTAGTTCGTCCAGCCGTGCTCACGCTCGACCTTCATCCTACGCTAGAACGCTCTTCTACCACTTAAAGTGGAATCACTTTAAATCCATAGCTTCGGTAACATGCTTGAGCCCCGTTATATCTTCCGCGCAGAGTCACTAGACCAGTGAGCTATTACGCTTTCTTTAAAGGATTGCTGCTTCTAAGCCAACCTCCTGGTTGTCTCAGTAACTCCACAACGTTCTCCACTTAGCATGTATTTTGGGACCTTAGCTGATGGTCTGGGCTCTTTCCCTCTCGTCACTGGACCTTATCACCCAGTGACTGCCTCCCGGAGTACGAATTGACGGCATTCGGAGTTTGGTTGGGTTTGGTAATCTGGTAAAGACCCCTAGCCCATTCAGTGCTCTACCTCCGTAATTCAATTTATCCGAGGCTATACCTAAATATATTTCGAAGAGAACCAGCTATCACCCGGTTTGATTGGCCTTTCACCCCTATCCACAGCTCGTCAAAGTAATTTTCAACTTACAATTGTTCGGGCCTCCACGCGGTATTACCCGCGCTTCACCCTGGCCATGGATAGATCACCGGGTTTCGGGTCTACCTCTGCAAACTAACGCCCTATTCAGACTCGCTTTCGCTACGCCTTCACCTGCAACGGCTTAAGCTTGCTTGCAAAAGTAACTCGCTCACTCATTATGCAAGAGGTACGCGGTCACGCTTGTACTAGGTACATTGCGCCCCCACTGCTTGTAGGTGTACGGTTTCAGGATTCTATTTCACTCCCCTGCTCGGGGTTCTTTTCACCTTTCCCTCACGGTACTATGCGCTATCGGTCACGAAGTAATATTTAGCCTTGGAGAGTGGTCTCCCCTGATTCCTACGAGATTTCTCGTGTCTCGTAGTACTTGGGATACCTCTAAGGCCGTCCGAGTTTTCGCTTACGGGGCTATCACCCTATATTGCCAGTCTTTCCAGACTGTTCTGCTAACTCTTTCGGTCCTACATTGAGGTCCCGCAACCCCTCTCAGAAATAAATCTGAAAGGTTTAGGCTCTTCCGGGTTCGCTCGCCACTACTGCCGGAATCTCTTTTGATTTCTTTTCCTGAGGGTACTGAGATGTTTCACTTCCCCTCGTTCGCTTATCGTTACTATGAATTCATAACGACATACTGGCTATACCAGTGGGTTTCCCCATTCGGAAATCCCCGTCTTAATGCCTGCTACGGCTAAACGAGGCTTATCGCAGTTATCCACGTCCTTCATCGCTTCTTCGTGCCAAGGCATCCACCATACACCCTTAGTAGCTTAAAAATTTTAATCTTGATGGATATTCCCAGCTAAAAATCATCGAATCTAATCTACCCTTGCTAGCTCGCAAAATTGCGTTAAGCGAACTAGCAAATAATTTGTCGAACTGACGGCGATGTCACTCCCGCCAATTTCGACGCTTTTACTATTTTCCAATACGTATTCAGTTTTCAAAGATCACGAACCTTGCGGTTCAAAAATCAAAAATTACTAGATGCAAATAACAATCGGCCTAAAACTATCGACCACGCTCAGTTTTTTAAAACTTGGTGGGCCTGGGAAGACTCGAACTTCCGACCCCACCCTTATCAAGGGTGTGCTCTAACCAACTGAGCTACAGGCCCGATCGCCTTCGCTCTCTCAAAGCTAAACAGCTAGATATGATGTGTTGAGTTGACCTTGGAAAATGGATCTTCATTGCTGAAGACCAATTCCTTAGAAAGGAGGTGATCCAGCCGCAGGTTCCCCTACGGCTACCTTGTTACGACTTCACCCCAATCATCGACCATACCTTGGGCGCCTGCCTCCTTACGGTCAGCGCAGCGACTTCTGGTACAACCAACTTTCATGGTGTGACGGGCGGTGTGTACAAGGCCCGGGAACGTATTCACCGCGGCATGCTGATCCGCGATTACTAGCGATTCCACCTTCATGAGGTCGAGTTGCAGACCTCAATCTGAACTTAGATAGACTTTATCGGATTAGCTCCCCATTGCTGGTTGGCAACCGTTTGTATCTACCATTGTAGCACGTGTGTAGCCCTGGACATAAGGGCCATGAGGACTTGACGTCATCCCCACCTTCCTCCGACTTAACGTCGGCAGTCCCTCTAGAGTGCCCAACTTAATGCTGGCAACTAAAGGCAGGGGTTGCGCTCGTTGCGGGACTTAACCCAACATCTCACGACACGAGCTGACGACAGCCATGCAGCACCTATGTAGCGGCCCGAAGGCGACAACATCTCTGCTGTCTTCCACTACATTTCGAGCCCAGGTAAGGTTTTTCGCGTTGCATCGAATTAAACCACATGCTCCACCGCTTGTGCGGGCCCCCGTCAATTTCTTTGAGTTTTAACCTTGCGGCCGTACTCCCCAGGCGGGGCACTTATCGCGTTAGCTTCGACACTGAAGGGGTCAATACCTCCAACATCAAGTGCCCATCGTTTACGGTGCGGACTACCAGGGTATCTAATCCTGTTTGATCCCCGCACTTTCGTCTCTCAGCGTCAATGTTTGGCCAGGTAGCCGCCTTCGCCACCGGTATTCCTCCAGATATCTACGTATTTCACCACTACACCTGGAATTCTACTACCCTCTCCAACATTCAAGCTAAGCAGTATCAAATGCACTTCCCGGGTTGAGCCCGGGGCTTTCACACCTGACTTACAAAGCCGCCTACAGACGCTTTACGCCCAATGATTCCGAACAACGCTAGGACCCCTCGTATTACCGCGGCTGCTGGCACGAAGTTAGCCGGTCCTTTCTTCTACGATACCGTCATTTTTTTCGTCTCGTAGAACAGAGCTTTACGACCCGAAGGCCTTCATCACTCACGCGGCGTCGCTGCATCAGGGTTTCCCCCATTGTGCAATATTCCCTACTGCTGCCTCCCGTAGGAGTCTGGACCGTGTCTCAGTTCCAGTGTGACTGGTCATCCTCTCAGACCAGTTAGAGATCGTTGCCTTGGTAGGCCGTTACCCCACCAACTAGCTAATCCCACGCAGACTCATCCTTCAGCGAATTACTCCTTTAACCTCTAGAACCTCGGTTCCTGTGGTCTCATGCGGAATTAGCTATCCTTTCGGATAGTTGTTCCCCACTGAAGGGCAGATTATCCACGCGTTACTCACCCGTGCGCCGCTTGGTATTGCTACCTCGCTCGACTTGCATGTATTAGGCGCGCCGCAAGCGTTCGTTCTGAGCCAGAATCAAACTCTCCAGTTAAAAAACCGAAGAATTTTCAAATTACTTTTTCAGTTAAACCCTATTAATTAAGAGATTTTCATCTCTGTCATTTCTAGGGACTCGAACACATCATTTACATCTAGCTATTTAGTTTTCAAAGAGCGCTTGCTTTCGGAGAACTTCCCGACGCAGAAGATCGGTTTTATATGATCCGCTGCGACTGAGTCAACCCGAAACTTTTAAATTTCGTGACGACTAAAATTTTCCGTTGCACTTTCAAATTTGCGAAAGACGTTTGTAAGGCCTTCCGCTGTATTCCGTCAAATTCTTTTTCCATCTTTTTTTCTCTTTCGATTCTATTGAACCGACCGAGAATTTTTTAGATGGTGGAGGCAACAGGGATCGAACCTGCGACCTTCTGAATGCAAATCAGATGCTCTCCCAGCTGAGCTATGCCCCCGAACTGAATTTGATGGAATGGGAAAATGGACTACGTGTCCAAGTCCGTCAATACAAATTCTCGGAATTTACCGAATACCTAATTAATGGCTTGAGTGCTGAAACTCTCGGGGCGAGCACCCTTGGTGAGCATTCATCATCGCAGGGACCTAATATCGCCGAAATGTTCTAAAATCTAAAGAGCGGGATTAGTGGATTTGAAAAAGCCTAAGCAAGTTTTTGGCTTAAGGCGCCCAAATTTTAGGCAAGTAGATTAGGCAGCGCTCTTTGCGCCGATGTGTGGGATGCGGCCGAGCCAGGAGCGTTCAAGTTTTAAGTCAAAGCCGACAGCTTCTCCACCTGTAACGACAGCATCGAACACGCGGCGAAGCACAGAGACGTCTTCGTCTTTTGGATCGCCTGAGTAGAGAGCTTCTTGAAGAGCTTCGAAGACCGACATGATGTCTGGAGTGGTCACGACTTTTGGAATTTTTCCCATATCAAGTCCGGTGAGTTGGGCTGGTTTAAAACCGATCAGTGTGTCGGTAACCAGAACTTTGTAACCTGTGCGGAAATTAACTTGGATGAAACTTTGTCCGTCGGTGTCGGTACGGAATAAAACCTCTTCGAGGTCAGAGACGTTGATGTTGATTCCCTTGCCGTCGACACTTTGTTCGATTCGTGCCGAGCCAGGACCAAGGTCCGAGCTGCGAAGACCGCTTGCGCGCGTGACGAACTGGCGAATCATCGTCAGCATCTCGTCTTGGTTTCCGCGGCTTTGGCAATCCACTTTCACGATCCTTTGGTTCTTTAAGTTCACTTTCGATTCCAGTTTCGACTTGAAATCTTCCATCTGCATTTGTATCGACCCCATGGAGTTGCGACTTTATGGGGAATACCCAATGGTTACGTAAATCCCTCTCTAGGGCTGGTTTCTTTACGCGTGAGGTGTTTCATTGAGAAACGAAATCCGCTAAAGTGATCTAATTCTGAGACGACTGTGTCTTTTTTGACGAAAGAAATCGCGATGATAGTTACCCGATGGCAGGCGCAAGTGGTGCCCGATATTCAGCAAACTAGGATGATTTTTGAGGCCGAAGGCCTTGAGCCGAACGAAGAATCGTTCCCGCCGAGTACGGTTTTGCCAGATCATCGCCACCCGTTCGATGAAGTTCGCATGGTGATCTCTGGGTCGTTGTTTTTGAACATCAACGGGAACCAACTTTTACTCCGCCCAGGAGATAGAATTGAGATTCCTGCCAACACAAAGCATTCCAAGTCGGTAGAAGGTAACGAATCCTGTATTTGTGTCGTTGCCCATCGGCCGTTTTAAAAATTCAGTGAGCAGGTAAGCGGTGAGCAAGTCTGCCGTGAGCTGGCGCGTGAGCAGCTATGGTCCCAGTGAACAGCGAAACCGGTAACTGTGTCAGCTCACTCGCCTGCTCACCGCTCACCGCTCACCGCTTACTGAATTTACTCTTCGATCTTTTCGTTCTTCATCCAAGCAAGATATTGGCGGATATTTTTCTCAAAGCCCCGATCAGTGGGATCGTAAAATTTTGAGTCTTTAATTTCGTCCGGCAGGAATGATTGTTTTACGAAGCCTTTGGCTCCGTCGTGTGAATATTTGTAGCCCTTGCCGTAGCCGAGAGCTTTCATTTCTTTAGTTTTCGATGAGCGAAGTGAGAGCGGAACCGGAAGAGTTCCTGATTTGTCTACCTCTGCTTGCGCTTCAAGTAATGCCATGTACGACGCGTTCGATTTTGGTGCGGATGCGAGATAAGTTGTGACTTGTGCGAGGCTAATCGAAGCTTCTGGCCAACCGAGAAGTTCGACGGCTTGCAAGCCAGAAATCGCAACTTGTAACCCGCGCGGATCGGCGTTGCCGATATCTTCGCTAGCAAGAATGACGAGTCTGCGAGCGATGAAGACTGGGTCTTCGCCACCCTTTATCATTCGCGCTAGATAATATACGGCCGCATCTGGGTCAGAGCCTCGCACACTTTTTATGAACGCTGAGATTGTATCGTAGTGTTCGTCCGACGCGCGATCATAACGTAAAGTTGGCGCATCGAGAATTTCCGCAAGTATATCTGGCGCGAGTGGCCCATCCCATGTGTCTGCACGGGCGACGCGCGCATTTACCAAAAGTTCCATCATGTTCAGAAGTCGCCGAGCATCGCCGTCAGCAAGCTCAAGCAGACGTACGCGGCTTTCATCGGTCAAAAGATCGACGGCTTTTAAATCTGCTGAGTTAGCCGCGCGCTCAATGAGCGTTTCAAGTTCTTTTACGCTCAAACGCTCAAACACCAAAATCCGTGAACGACTGAGGAGGGCATTGTTAATTTCATAGCTTGGATTTTCGGTTGTCGCGCCGATGAGTGTGACATCGCCCCTCTCGACGAACGGGAGGAGTACGTCTTGTTGAGCTTTGTTAAGGCGATGGATTTCGTCGACGAACAAAATTGTTCGACGTTTCATTTCTAAACGCCTGCGATACGCGGCCTCGCCCAATTCGCGAAGTGCTTTCGCGCCAGTATCAATCGCGTTTCTTGTGATGAATTCCGCGTCGACGTGTTTTGCGAGGAGTAATGCAAAAGTCGTTTTGCCACATCCTGGAGGTCCCCACAAAATCATGCTTGGTAGTTGACCGGCTTCGATCAACTTTCGCCAGTTTGACTGGGGCCCTAAAATTTTTAACTGCCCGAGCATATCTTCGAGTCGCCGCGGACGAAGTTTTTCTGCGAGCGGCTGATTTGGGTTCGGTTGGTCGTGATCGGCAAAGCCAAAGAGATCCATGGTCTGGAAATCTAGCCCCTCGAGGATATCTCGCGCAAGTAAGCTTATTTTTGGTCTCGGAATGCGGTGGGTTACTGTGCTGTGAACGTCACGAACTTACTTAAGCGCTCGACGGCATCGGTTCTGTAAGTGCCCGAGGCCGGGTCTGTTCCACCGAACCATCCAACTGCTTCCATTATTGCTGAAAACGTTAGGTCACTAGCTTTGGGAAGTCCGCAGACGTAAACGGAATCACTATCGGTAGTGCCTGGATCGATCACCATTAAGTACGGAAAACCGTCAATGTCAGAAGTCACATTGACGGTTGCAGTTTGCTCGCCACCATCAACACTCGCGGACGCTTCAATTTTAAGTGCCTGCACCATAACGCCACGATCGGAGTTATTTGTAATTTTGTAATTTAAAAGAAACCAAGGCGCCGCACAAGTGTCGTCGCCGATTTCGATATCAGCGTTGATGACGATTGGTGTTTCAGGGCTATAGCTGAATGACACTTGGCTATTTCGACCCTTCTTTCCGCAGCTTGAGGTCGAAAATATGACCACAATCATCAATAGAACAAATTTGATAGTTGTCGTTCTCATACTCACTCCCATTTTAACACAAAATCCATTTAGTTCGCTACTCAGCTTCAGGTCGGGTGTCTCGAAAAATTACAGTTCGCTGCGTTTAATGGCACCCTCGGACGCATTGAGTATTCGAGGCGTAATAAAGACCAGAAGTTCGTTCTTTGCCTCTGTCTTATTGGTACTTCTAAACAAAACGCCTAGTACCGGAAGACTGCGGAGCCATGGCACGCCCGTTTCGGCGTGACTCGTGTCGTTCTGGTAAACACCGCCGATGACTGCTGTTTGGCCATTGCCTACCATCACCCGAGTTTTTGCTTCACGGTTGTTAATCGGTGGTGGGGATCTTGGATCAACCACTGCGCCAAGGAATTGACGAGTGATCTCAACATTCATCAACACATCTGAACTTGATGTAATTTGCGGAGTTACTTTCAACTCAAGCTTAACGGGGTTTTTTGAAAATCCTGTCGTGCTCGTTCCACCAGTGCTTGAAACTGAAGGAATGAAGATGTCTTGGGACTGAATAATATTTGCGGTTTCATTGTTAATCGTGACAACCGAGGGTGCCGAGATGATTTTTGCTTGGTTTTCTTGCTCGAATAAACCAAGGGTCGCCTCTAGCGATCCAAGTAAATCAAGCGTACCGATCGTGAGCCTTCCGTCGAAACTTCCGCGGTTTGCAGTTCCGCGGTTCATACCAATGCTTGGACGAACCGAGATGGCGCCGCCTATGTTTGCTGGATTCCCTGAAGCTCGCCATTCAACACCGATAGAGCGAGTGAAGCCTTCCGTTGCCTCAACCACTTTCGCCTCGATTTGAACTTGGAGCGGTGGAATATCGAGTGCTTTAACTAGATTGGTGATGCGCTCGATGTTTTCAATAATATCGGTAACGATGATCGAACTCGTTCGAACGTCGCCTACGACTTTACCGCGGCCTGCACTGAGAAACTCTTTCACCTGATTAACGAGCTCCTCAACCTTTGCGTAGCTTACTGGGATAACCCGTACGCGAAGAGGCTGCGCTGCGCGCTGTGCTTCGACAACTTTTCGAGCGCTTTCGGTTTCCTTTTGCAAAATATCGAGCCCGGCGATGCGGAGCACGTTACCTTGACGAACGTAGCCGAGCTGTTTTGATTTCATGACGAGAAGTAAAGCTTGGTCCCACGGAACCTGCTTAAGTTTAATCGTTACTGCGCCATTTACTTCATCGGAAACAACAAGGTTCGCACCGCTTTGCTCAGCAATGAAAGAAATGACGTCACGAATGTTTGTGTCTCGAACTTCAATTGAAATCGGTTTTCCATAGAAACGTGATCCAGCGCCGTTGAGGTCATCCATGCTTAGGCCACTGAGCGGTAAACCATCTCGAGGCGCAGAACTTCCAGCAGCGCCGGGTGCAGAGGATTCTTCAATTTCGGCGGCACTAATCGCGATTGAATCACTACCCGATGTACTCTCAGGTGCTAAGAAGATTTCATTCCCGCGCTGCTCAACACGCAGACGATCGTCGCTTCGCATTTGCACGACCACTCTCGCTGTCGTTCCACCCTCTTGATAAGCGTTGATGGCGGAAACGGCTTGGTTAAATTCTTGAGTTATATAAGGACGACGTAGCCGAGCAGGCAAATTTGCATTTGCGATTTCGAGAACGAATTGTTTTTGCCCTGCCTCTTCGCGAAGGCGATACGCCGCTTTTCCGGTCGTTCGAATAACAATTGTTCCGCCGTTACGGCCGGCAACGTAACGAAGGTCACTGACTTCAAGCGCTCCTGATGCGACTTCTTCACCAAGTTCGTCATCCGCAAGATCGTCGTCAACCTCGTCAGTGGTCTCCTCATCGTCTTCCATGAGAACAGCCGATTTTTCTGAGTTTGGCGAAGTTGTACAGCTGACAACGCAAAACAAACAGAGTGTGAGCAACAAAATCTTAGTCATCCGTGACTCCTTTATGCGATGGCCCTATCGGGTCTTCGCATCTTTCCCTTGGGAAAGTTTAACTATTCGAACATCTGATCTTAATTTTCCATCATCCTGGACGGTTTCAACTACAACCAACTCGCCTTCGCGAATCGCCGCAATGTAACCGTTTTGGTTTCCAATTTTTGCGTTCGGACCAAGAATGTGCACTTTGCCTTGGGGATCTTTCAGCATCGCACGAGGGCGAGTTACGTCCCAAATAATGCCGATGAGCTGAAGCTCTGCTAATGCAAATTTTTGCAGAGGCAAAACAGGTCCGTGAAACGCGCCCGGAGGTAAAGGTTTTTCAATATTAGGTTTTTGAAATGGATCTTTACGACCCAAGTCCAAATACTCGTAAGGCTGCATGAGGCCTGCGAGTGGCGAATCTTGTTGTCCTATTGCCGTATCGACGGCGGCTCCACCAGTGGCTGCTTCACCAACTGGCGGCGGCGCCTGCAGCTCCGGCTGGCCTTCAAGTGGTGGCGGTTGCATCGGTTCTTGGGCGGAAGCAGCCCAAGCGAGTGCCATCAAAACAAAAATGAAGATCGGAAAGCTTCTATTGCCCAGGTGCATTCGCCCCCCCTGGTGAAAGCTTATTCGCCTCTTCTTCAACGAATCGAAAGCCCACAAGAGTTGTGGTGAATTTCAATCTAGTCGCATCATTACTCGCGCCGATCATGTTCAATTCAATATTCTCAACCGTTACAAGTCGCGGGAGTTTTGAAAGCAACGATAAGAACTTCGTGACCTGCGCGAAAGTACCAACCATTTCGGCTTTCATGCGAATGGCTTCGTAAAAATCGATTCTTACGACCTTGCTATCGATTTCAGTTTTTGCGACACGCATTCCTGCCTGGGTTGCGCGTTCCTGTACCATCGACGTTAATTCAGAGACGTTAAGTTGTTTTGGCAAGAAATTCATAACCTCGCGCACTTGCGCTTCTTGGTTATTGAGCTCCTCGCGAAACGCCTCTAAGTCTTTCATTTTTTCTTCGGTCTTCTTAAGTAATGATTGTTCTTCTATCAATTGCTGTTGAGACGCGGCGATCGCACCGTCGATTGCGCTGCCATTGTCGAAGAACAAGAAATAATAAAGAACGCACGCGCCAAGCGCGACGCCCATTACTTTTTGCCAAGGCAATTCAGCTAGCTGAGCGATTTGCGGATTCATCTCTCCGGCCTCCCAGCAATGAACTCGAACTCAAACCGACGAAGCAAGCCGACCTCTGGAACATCTTGGTCGACGTTTGTGGTTTGCTGAACTTGGCTGAACAAAACATTGTTCTCGAGTTGGCGAAACAGGTTGTTCACCGTTTCTGCATCTGGTGCAAAGCCCTTGATTCGCGCGCGACCCTTTTCCGCCGTAACGGATTCAAGCCAAGCTCTCTGTGGAATCAACGATTGTAGAGCATCGAGGAGCTTAACTTCACGCAACCGGTTAATTGTTAACCCCTCGAGAACTTTAACTTGTGCAGCTAGAAGATCTTTTTGCTGGTTGTACTTCTCAACGATTGGCCCAGCGTCACCGAATCTTTGCTTGGCTGCCTGCACTTCCGCAATTTGCGCGGAAACTTGGGCGAGTTGCTGTTGCTTTGCTGTGATTTCATTGTGCTCGTAGAACCACACGAGACCTACCGCACTGAAAATAACTGCGAGTCGGAGTGCTGCCTGCTTTTGGCCCTCTTTCGAAAGCTCGGGCATTGTCGTGATTCCGGTACCTAAATTGGCAGGCGCAGCACCACCCGAAATATTGCGAAGCAGGTTCACCCGTATCACGTGTCACCATCCTTGCGCATAGCAAGTCCGAGCGCGACTGCACTGATCGGTTTAATCTGCGCGAAGAAATCGGGCGCGACAGTGCGTGGATTGTAGCTGACCTTCAAGAAGGGATCCATCACTTCGAATGAAACACCTGTTGCGGTGGATAAGTTCTCAACCAGGCCCGGTACGTAAATACTCCCGCCCGTGACGTAGAATTTGCGAATAGTTGCGCCCGCAGATGTCGCTGAAAAAAACTCGAAGTTATTTCGAATTTCTTCAATCACTGCATCGTTCGTCGTGGTGATGATTGAATTCACTTCGGCGGGCACTTCACTTCCCATTGAAGCTGAAACTTTAAGTGATTCCGCTTCAGCAATGCTGACACCCATTTGTTTGTTCAGTTCGTTGGTGTAATTCATTCCGCCGACGGAAATGTCTCGGCTGAAAATAACTTCACCACGATCAACGACAACAAAGTTCGTTACTCCAGCACCGATATTGAGAAGGGCGGTCGGCTCGTTTGTAATGCCGTAGTTAAACTCAAAACAATTTGCGAGAGCGAACCCGGATACGTCCATGACCGCACATTTTAAGCCTGCTTGCTCGACAACCTCGAGATAGCGAAACACGAATTCTTGTTTTGCAGCGACGAGAAGGACATCCATGTTTTCGCCAGCGCTTCGCAAGCTTTTCAGGATGTGATACTCGAGGCTGATCTCATTGATGTCGAAGGGGATGTATTGTTCCGCTTCCCATTTGATTTGTTCAGCGACAACTTTTTCTTCCATCATCGGCATCGTGATTTTTTTAACTATGACCGACGTGCCCCACATTCCAGTGACACAATTTTTACGTTTTGTTTTGGATTGTCGGACGCCACTTTGAATGACTTGACTGACCGCAGTCGAATCAAGAATTTCGCCGCCGTTAACCGCGCCATGCGCAAGTGGAACGACCGTAAACTTGTTGAGCGTGATCCCACGACGGCCGGCATCGAGCTCAGCGATCTTGATTGAGCTTGTACCAATGTCCAAGCCTAGGATCTTTTTCGTTCCGAAAAACATGGCCTTTTGAGCCTTTCAAAGTTGCGAATCAATGCTGCTGCAAATTAAGGGAATTACTCAACTAAACTATCTTAAATCCCTTTTGGAAATTAGAACGCAACGTGGCGTCTATTGTCAATTTTATGACGCTCTCGGCACGACCTCTAGCGAGGTTTAATTTGATAGGGAAAATGGGATTTAGAAACGCTATTGCTCAAGTCCGTGCATGCGCAGATACCACTGAGTCCACGCTGGACCATCGAGTAACATGTACGCGAGAGCTGCCGCGACTAGATAAGGGCCAAATGGAATTGCATGCTTGAGACCTTGTTTTGAGCGCATGGCGAGAATCAATCCGATCATCGCGCCGAACACACTAGATAGGAGAATCACGATAGGAATCGCGCTGATACCGAGCACGGCGCCGATCCACGCGAGCAGCTTTACGTCTCCTCCTCCCATGCCTTCTCGGTTGCGGAACACGAAATAAAGATACGCCACAAGCCAGAGGGAGCCACCTCCGACAAGCATGCCTAGAACTGCACTCATGACGTCGCGCTCAGGATTGATGACAGCACCGATAAGTCCAATCACGATTCCCGATAGAGTGAGTTTGTCAGGAAGAATCATGTGATCGAGATCAATCACGCTCGCTGTTACCGCCCCAAAAATGAAGATGAGCCGCTCGACCAAAGTCAGGTTCAGCCCTGTTTCAAGATAGGCCCACACAAAAAAGAGAGCCATCACAAGCTCAACGGCAGGATATCGAATCGAAAACGGCGCCTTACACTTGTAGCATTTTCCGCCGAGCACGATCCACGAAATGATCGGAATGTTGTGGTACCAAGGAATCTGAGATTTACATTTTCGGCAAGCGCTCGCGGGCTTAACGACGCTTTCGCCCGCCGGCAATCGAATGATCACGACATTGGCGAAGCTTCCAAGGCACGCGCCTATTGCAAACATCACGGTAGCCCAATATCCGGTTCCTAATTCTTCCACGCCGGTCGCCTTCTTAAATAAAGTCGCGCTTTTTAAAAATCAATGCTGTCAGTGCGACCATCACCAGTATCCATCCAAGTGCATAGCCGCTCGCCATTAAAACTTCACCAGACGAAATCGAGGTCTGATAAAGAGGCGCTGCTCGCCAATTGAAACGCTCTAAATCTGGAACGATCCAAGAAATAAATGTTCCCATCGTTTTGAAAGAAGCTGACTCGCTCTTTTCAACGAAGAAGCGAAGACTTCCGACCCAATGGCCAATGAGAAAGAATGAAACGACAAAAATTACAGTCATGATTGGGCGACTAAAGCTTCCAAAAAGAAGAGTCAAAGATAGAAGCAACATGGCTTCTAGCAAAATTCCGTAAAGTGCTACGGCAAAAATGGAATTGATCGGAAGGTGAAGTGAGTAAACGACTACGCCGAGAACAATCGCTAATCCGACCATTACGGTCATGATGATGAATGATAGGCCGAAGAATTTTCCGAGGAGAAACTGGGTCCTCGTAATTGGGCGCGCGAGCAAAGTTAAGATTGTCTGTTTTTCAATTTCTTTCGCAACCAGTGAGCTTCCAACAAAAATTGCTAACACTACTGCGCTTAACTGAATGCCAGTAAAGCCGAAGTCAGCGCTGATTTTCGCTTGCTCCGCAAACGTCAACTGGCCGAGTGCGAGACTTAAACCGACCAACATGAGCGCAAACACTATGATGCCGTAGAGAATGCGGTCACGAATAATTTCTCTGTAGGTATTCTTCGCGATTGTCCAGACGGCTCTCATACCTTGCGCTCCTTATCGAAGGCGATCCGCATGAAAGCTTCTTCTAACGTGAGACGGAGCGGACGGACTTCGATGATCTCCGCTCCCGCTTTTCGTTCGGTGTCGATGATCGTTTGTGCTTCAGTTAACGAAGGTGCTGTGATCGTTTGGAGAGCACCGTTTTTTTTGAACGTGATCGAACTGCCCTGATCAGCACGGCTGATAAAGTTTTCCGTCGTGCCTTCATAAATCAACTCACCCAATTTCAAAATCACAAGACGATCGCACAACCGCTCAGCGTCGGGAAGAAGATGGCTACTAAAAAATACGGCTGTTCCTGCTTGAGCCGTCTCCTTGATGATCTCGGCAACTTCCATTCGACCGTCAGGATCGAGGCCCGTCACTGGCTCATCAAGGATAACGAGTTCAGGTTGATGAATCAGCGCTTGTGCGATTCCCACTCTTTGCAACATTCCCTTTGAATAACCGCGAAGCTGGCGATCCTTCGCATGATCGAGACCGACACGTGTTAACAGCTTTGCGATTCTATCTTGGAGATCAGAGCGTTTGAGATTCGAGAGCTCTCCATAAAATCGAAGAAACTCACGGCCTGTTAAATGTTCATAGAAGTAGGGTCGCTCCGGTAAAAATCCAATTCGGCCTTTTGCCTCTGGAGTGAGGCCCGATTTTCCGAAGTAACTGATTTCGCCTTCATCTGGAAACGCAAGGCCGAGAAGACATTTGATCGTTGTCGTTTTACCAGCACCATTTGCGCCGAGAAAACCTGTAATTGTGCCGGGCTGCACGTCGAAGGAGGCGCCTTTAAGTGCGTGCACGGGCTTCGCGCCGATGCCCCGTTTATACGTCTTCTTCAAGTTGCGAATGCTAAGTACTGAATTCGCCATGTTACTGCAATTGAATGTTCAGTTCGCGAACCATTTCGCGAACTGGCTCGTACTGTTGTGAGGTTGCGAGCATCACGCCGCTCACCGCAAGTGCTTCCTTCATTTTTGGACCTGCTTGTTTATCTTCGAAGAGTTCGATGAGACCAAACATAACATCATGAGCGACTCGAGGATAAGAATCGTAAAAATCCTGGCGCACGCAGAACGGATCGTTTGGAATTGGCTCGCTCACCCAAAGCGTTTTTACCTTTGGCGATGCTGTTGGCAAATCAGCAACGTTCCATGCCCCTGACTTTCCTGACTTATCATTAGCGTAAGTTGCGATTGCGTCGACCTTCTTGTCATTTAGCAACGCGACTGAGTTTGCGTGATTTCCTGAAAAAACAGTTTCTTTAAAGAAAGTCTTATAATCGATGTTCTTTTTCTTGAAAAAAACTTGTGGCAACAAAAATCCGGAACCAGATTTCTCATCGACGAACGCAAGTTTTTTACCCTTTAGTTTTTCGATGCTCGAAATTCCCGAATCGGCGCGAACCACGATGGCCGAGTGATAGAAAGGCGAATCCCATACTTTTTTTAGCAACACTTTTGCTTTTGCATTCTTCTCAGCGAACACGAACGTGCTTGCCGAGAAAAAAGCAAAATCGACTTTTTTGTTTTTCATGGCTTCCATGAGGCCGGCGTAATCTTTGGATACATAAATCTGAACTGGAATGTGCAGCTTGTCCTGAAGAAGTTTTCCGAATTCCAGAAGCTGCGTCTTCATAAGCGCGGGATCTTTAGAAGGAATCGAACCGATCGTGATCTGCTGTGGGGCCGCATTGAGAAGCAGCGAAAAACAAAAAACCGAAGCAAACAATAATGAGCGAACAGCAAAACGCAAAGAAGTAATCCGCATAGAAAATATCCCAGTGCTTAAGGTTTCACGTTCGGGCGCAAGCTTGTTTGAAGCTGCGCCATCATAGATTCGTAAGACTTACTTTAGGCTGACTTATAAGTTTTCGCTAGATCATTTTCGTCAGATCATTTTCGGCAGTGGCGTGACTGAAAATTGCTTCGACCTTTGCTTGCGAATGGCCAGGATGAACGCTTCTGCAGCATCGCTTTCCGTCAAACATGGGATGGAGTAATCAATGCAGCTTCTCCGAATACTAAAGCTGGCTTCAACTGAATGCCGGCCTGAAGTCGTGTTAATTACGAGTGCAACTTTCCCCGTGCGGATTCGGTCGACGCAATTGGGGCGCCCTTCGTGCACTTTTTTAACCGGGACGCAGTCAATTCCTGCCTCATATAGAAACTTAGCTGTACCGGATGTTGCAGTGAGTGTGTAACCCAACTTTGTAAGCTCCTGGACCAAAGGCAAGAGCTCTTTTTTGTCTTTCTCACGAAGGCTCAAAAAGACTTCGCCGTCTTCAGGCAACTGCACATGACTTGAGATGAAACCTTTCATGAGCGCTTCGGAATAATCTTGTCCGCGCCCCATGCTTTCGCCGGTTGATTTCATTTCTGGTCCTAAGATTGAATCGGCATCCCGGAATTTTTTGAAAGGAAATACGACACCCTTTACACACACCGCATCGGTGTTGTGCCAGTCATAAATTTCGGGGCGAACAGTTGCTTTGTCGAAGCCAAGCATCGCCTTTACGCCAAGATCGATAAGAGGAATCCGTGTTGCCTTAGCAACGAATGGAACACTTCTTGAGCTACGTGGATTCGCTTCGAGAATGTAGATCTGATCTTGCTTGATCGCGAGCTGCAAATTGAGATGCCCGACGGTTTGCAATCGATCGGCAAGACGAATGCTCATTTCTTCCATGCGCGTACAAGTTTCATCTTTCAACCGTTGGGGCGGAAGGACACCCATGCTGTCGCCTGAGTGAACGCCAGCAGCTTCAATGTGCTCGACGATTCCGCCGATAACACTCCAGTCTTTCCCGCGAACGAGATCGACGTCGACCTCAAGTGCGCCATCTAAAAATTGATCCATTAAACATGGCTCTTCATCGCCGATGAATGAACCGTGTCGATCAAAGTAACTGTGTAATTCTTCGAGGTTCTCGACCACTTCCATTCGACGTCCGCCCAAAACGTAGCTTGGGCGACAGATGAGTGGATAGCCGATCTTTCCTGCGATCGCGGTCGCTTCTGCTAGCGAGCCGGCCATTCCGTGCGCAGGAATTTTAAAATCAAGTTCCGCGCATATCTTTGCGAATCGAGCGCGATCTTCCGCCAAGTCCATCGAATCAAGTGTTGAGCCGAGCATTGGAAAGCCCGCACCAACAAGTTTTTTTGCGAGATTGATAGGCGTCTGTCCGCCCAACTGAGAGACGAAGCCTAGGGGATTCACGCGACGTAGAACTTCGATGATCGACTCTTCGGTCAGTGGCTCAAAGTAGAGTTCATTCGAAGTGTCGTAATCGGTGGATACAGTTTCTGGATTCGAATTCACCATAACGACGCGATAGCCTTCTTTACGGAAGCCTTTCACGCCGCGTACACATGAATAGTCGAACTCAATTCCCTGACCAATTCGATTCGGACCACTGCCAAGAATGACAACGGTCTTGTCATCTTTTGGTCCTGCCACCATCGGGTCCGCCCAGTAGGAAGAATAGTAGTACGGAGTTTCAGATTTGAATTCGCCGGCGCAAGTGTCCACCTGCGAATATCCTGGATGAATATTGTGAGCCCAGCGAGCGGCGCGAACTTCCGCGCCTTTCACACCTCGCAAACGACCGATCTGAACGTCCGAGAAACCTAAGCGTTTTGCTTTAAGCAAAATATCAGCGTCAAGATTTGTCGCTTCGTGAATTGTTTGCTCGAAATCCATGATCCCTTTGAGTTGCTCAAGGAACCAAGGCGTTATCTGAGTCATGCCCTGAATGTACTCATTCGATTTTCCATCACGCATGGCTTGCGCGATATGATACAGGCGCTGGCTGTTTGGATGAGCGAGTAACTTTTCGTCAAAAACGATTTCAGGAAAGCCTTCATCGCGATTTTCTAGCGAAGACACAGCCTTCATCAACGATTCTTGAAATGTGCGACCGATTCCCATCACTTCACCGACCGACTTCATTGCAGTTGTGAGTGAGTCTTGCGTGCCTGGGAATTTCTCAAACGCGAAGCGCGGAATTTTCGTAACAATGTAATCAAGCGCCGGCTCGTAACACGATGGCGTCGACTTCGTAATGTCGTTTCTTATTTCTTCAAGCTGGTATCCAACCGCGAGAAGTGCCGCAATTTTCGCGATCGGAAAGCCTGTCGCCTTCGATGCCAATGCGGAGGAACGACTCACACGAGGATTCATTTCAATCACGACTCGCTCGCCGGTCAGCGGATGACATGCAAATTGAATGTTCGCACCACCCGTTTGGAGACCGACAGCATTTACAATCTTACGCGATTCATCGCGCATGTCTTGATACTCCCGATCTGTTAATGTCATTTGTGGCGCAACCGTGATGCTGTCGCCGGTATGAACACCGCATGGGTCGAAGTTTTCTATTGAGCAGATAATAACGAACGTACCGTTTTTATCGCGCATCACCTCGAGTTCAAATTCTTTCCAACCGAGAATACTTTCTTCGACGAGCACCTCGGATGTTGGGCTCTCTTTTAGAGCCGCGAGCAGCATCTGCTCGTACTCTTCGCGAGAATAGGCAACTCCGCCGCCGCCGCCGCCTAGCGTGTAGTTCGGCCGCAAAATCAGCGGATAGCCCAATCGATCACCGGAGGCCATGCCCGCCTCAAACGTTCGGACCATTTCTGATTTCGGATATTTTGCGCCAACGTCGTCCAAAATTTTTCTGAATCTTTCGCGATCTTCGGCTGCTCGAATGACATCCGGATCGGCCCCAAGCATTTGAATGCCCAAACGCTTGAGAATTCCTTTATCATCAAGGTCAAGCGCAAGATTGAGCGCCGTCTGACCGCCGAGAGTTGGAATAATTGCGTCGGGTTTTTCGATCTCAAGAATTTTTTCCACGAACGGAACCTTCAGAGGTTCAATGTACACTCTGGTCGCGTTTTCTGGATCGGTCATGATCGTTGCAGGATTTGAGTTGATGAGAATGACTTCGAGCCCTTCCGCCATCAACGCTTTGCAGGCTTGGGTGCCGGAGTAATCGAACTCACAAGCCTGACCGATAACGATAGGGCCGCTGCCGAGGATCACTACTTTGCGAAGGTCCTTAATTCTTGGCAACTTTCTCTCCTTCAAACACGATCGATTAGAATCTGACTTTCTTCTCGTTCGTGTAAACGTGGTCCAACTTCAAATGACGATACTGCTCGTACTTGTAGCGCATCTTCATCAGGCGCAGCATAAGCGCTTCCTGAAGAACGGGCTCAGATTTTTTTAATTTTTTGACTTCACTTAGGATAAACTTCGACGCTTCTTCTGGGTGGATGCAAAACGCTTTGGCAAAAATGAAGCTGTCGCCGCTTGGAAGAAGCCGAGTGTCGAAAAATTCTTCGCGGCTAAAGCCTACGCGAATCGGCGAACCTTTGATCACTAATTTTTTACCATTGAAAATATCTTTGATGTGAACGTCGTCGCCGCGAATTTTCAAAAACTCAAAAAGGCTGTGGCGAGTGTTCGCGAGGCTTTCGACCATCGCCTTTTCGGAGGCATCGAATTTAAATTCGCCTGAAACAAGTGCGTCTTTGGCTGGTGAAACCTCTTTACCATCGAGTGGACGTGTAAAAAGAAACCACTCTAGGAATTGGGTCATGCGCATTTCAAAATGATTGCTCGCCTCATCCATGATGCCAGCATCATCGAAAAATACTTGCTTTGCGCGACCAACCTCAGCGGCATAGTTGCCGCTGGTGTAGTGCAAAGTCATTCTTTCAAACAAATCATCATACTGCATCTATCAAATTACCTTACAAGCTACCTAGGAAATGATCGAAGAGGATACGCGCTTCTCGCGGGCCCGGATGGCTTTCCGGGTGGAACTGCACGCTCATTGCTTTCTTCGATTTACACTCAATACCCTCAACGGTGTTGTCGTTGAGATTCACGTGAGTCACCTTCGCTTCAGTCGGTAAAGTGCGATCGTCGACCGCGTAACCGTGGTTTTGCGAAGTCACGTAAATTTGATTCATGATTTGATCTTTCACCGGATGATTCCCACCGCGATGGCCGAACTTCAATCGGTACGTCGAAGCGCCGAGTGCGCGCGACAAAATTTGGTGACCCATGCAAATACCGAAAAGCGGTTTCCAGCCAAGAAGGCTGCGAACCGTTTCAACGGCGTCTTGAACAGCGGCAGGATCGCCAGGCCCGTTGGATAAGAAAATTCCATTCGGACTCCAGTCGCGAATCATGCGATCGGGAGTGCGGCTATTAAACACCGCTACCTCAGAACATTTTTTTAAAAGTTCAACGAAAGTATTTTCTTTGCAGCCGAAATCGAGAAGCGCAACTCGCGGCCCACTTTTGTTTTCACCCGTGCGAGAAATCATTTTTGGAACGCTGACGAGATGAACCCAGTCGTTCTGCACTTTTTTCTTCTCATCGATGAGCACTTTTGCTTTCATTCGCGCCTCATCTTCCGAGGTCGCTTGGACGAGAGCGCCCCAAGGCGTGCCGTTATCACGGAGGTGCAAAACGATTTTGCGCGTGTCGAGATCGCTAAGAATTGGAATTCCGTTTGAGAGAAGTCGCTGTTCCCAGCTTGAATCGCGCGTCGATCGTTGAACTTGGCACGCAACGAATCCATCGAACCAAAGTTGGCGTGATTGCCAACATGCTTTATCCGCTCCGTAGTTTCCCATCATCGTCGCGGTCATGACGATAATTTGATTGAAGTAAGATGGGTCGGTCGAGATTTCCTCGTACCCGGAGTGAGACGTGTTGAAGACAACTTCACCGGCGCGGCCAGTGATTTTTGCAGGATCGCCATGCCATGCGCCCGCGAATGTCTCGCCGCTTTCCAGGACTAAGTATCCTTTCATGTTTCACCCTTCTCCAGGTTCAAAATTCTCGACAGTACAGCCGCTCGGATCACTACGCCGTTTGCCACCTGCTCGAGGACACGACAGCGTCGGTCCTTCAGCACACGTGAATCGAATTCGACTCCGTGATTAATTGGCCCTGGGTGCATGAGAATGCCCGTATCCGAAAATGATTGCAATACCTTGGGGGTAATTCCGTAGCTTGCATGGTACTCAGCCAAACGATCCGTAGAGTCTGTCGATAATTGAGTGGAGCTGTGCCGCTCAAGTTGAATCCTCAGGCCCATGCAGACGGTTGCCCAGCGCACGCCCTCATCGAGCGAGCGAAATACTTTGAGATTATAAGGAAGCTTGGTGTTCGGGAGAAAATCTTCCGGCCCGCACACGCCGATTTCAGCTCCCAGCTTGGAAAGTACGTCGAAGTTTGAATGCGCAACGCGACTGTGCCGAATGTCGCCAACGATCAAAACTCTCTCGCCACGAACTTGCCCTCGTTCACGCTGAATTGTGTATGCGTCGAGAAGAGCTTGTGTGGGATGTGCGAGCGTTCCGCTCCCCGCATTTACCACAGGAATATTAAGCGCAGGTAAAACTTCGTTGAGCTCTTCGGTGGATCCCCAGCGCACTACAATCGCATCAGGTTTCATTGCAGCGACATTCAATACAGAATCCGCAAGAGATTCGCCTTTTACGACAGAACTTCCGCCCGGCTCCATCACCGTAGTTGCAAGTCCGAGCCGATAGGCAGCTGTTTGAAAACTTAATCGCGTGCGAGTGCTCGGCTCAAAAAATAAAAGTGCTACGACTTTAGATCCCGCAGCAGGTTGACGCTGCGGCTGATAAAAAAAACCGGTTTTCTCCCCGCGCTCACGAAGCACATCACTCAAAGAAAATAGGGCATTGATGTCAGTGTCTGAGAAAGAACGCGTGTCGAGTAACGACAGGTTTTGGGTAGAGAGCATTGGGATTTATCGTAGGCTTGCCGGTGTCAGCGGGTCAAGGCGTCTGCATGTCTTTTTTCGAGAGGAAATTATCGGAAAAAAACTACTCAACTGATTTAAAAATACGCTCCCAACGAATACTTGGGATACGGTCGCTCGCCCAGCGCTCAAGCCAATCTAGTGACATCCAGATCACTAACACTTTGCCCTCAAGGTTCTTAGTCGGCACCTGACCCCAATATCGCGAATCGTCACTTGAATCGCGATTGTCCCCTAGAACGAACACGTGCCCTGGCTTCACAATCACGGGCCCATAGAAGCCTGCTTCATCATCCTGCCGGGTCATGACGAAATGAGTCGACCCGAAGAATTGTTCTTGGGCTACGACGTGATATTCCTGACCGGGAAATTTTCCGAGTTGCTCATGGCTTATAGGTTCGTACTGAGATTCAACGTCGTTGATAAAGAGCTTTTTATTTCGAATTTCAATACGCTCCCCAGGCAATCCCACGACGCGTTTTACATAATTTACTGATTCGTTGCCAGGTAGGCGGAAGACAACCACATCTCCTCGCTTAGGGAGTTCAACGCCAATTTTTTCAGCAGAAAATGGAACTGGCACTCCATAGGGCAATTTGTAAGCGAAAATGAAATCACCTGCCATCAAGGTTGGCATCATCGAGCTGGTTGGAATTTTGTAAGCAGACACGACGAAAACTCGAAGGAAAACGGCAACTATCACAGCTACCAAAAGGCTCTCAACATACTCTCGCAAGACGATTGTTGCTGGGGCCTTCTTCATTCAAAAATACCTTTTTTAAAATGCCCGGGCACATTCGAGTGCCCTCTTTTTTTAAAATGCCCGGGCACATTCGAGTGCCCTCTTTAGTCCCTACAAGCTTTGAAACATTCGTTTCCATCGGATTGTCGTAGGATTGCACAACCGACTCGCGTCGCGCAAAGTTTCTTCGCAACTGAGCCAAATCAATGAAGCACGGCCAAGCACATTTTCGAGCGGCACTGGGCCCCAAACACGACTATCCGATGAGTTCTCGCGATTATCGCCCATCATAAAAATTTCGCCAGCGCCAACCTTGAATGGCCCGCGTGCCGCTAATGTCGCATCGTCTTTAAGCGTAGAGAACTTCACGCCTTCTTCTAAGCGCTCCCTAATCCAACGATAGTCGCGAAACTCGTCGAGCTCTTGGGTCGATTGGATCACGACTTCTTCGACCGCTTTTCCATTTATAGATAACGTCCCCGTTTCTGATATATCGATCGAATCTCCTGGGAGACCTATGACTCTTTTCACCAAGTAGATTTCATTATTGTCGATCGAGCGGAAAACAATAATCTCTCCTCGCTTCGGGACTGACCAACGAGCGAGATAATTTTTTTGAAACGGCATACGTAAGCCGTACGCAAATTTATTAACGAGAATGTGGTCATGAATGAGTAAGGTTGGGATCATACTGCCGCTTGGAATCGCGTAAGGCTCAATGAGAGCCCAGCGAATAGCGAGAACAAAAACGATGGCGCTAAAAAGTTCGAGAAGAGCTCGAAGCCACGTCCCTTTTTTGCTTTTCGCGGGCGTGGCCTCGGTATTTAGCACTTAGTGAACCTGATGGAAGAAACGCGTCCAGCGAACGCTCATCGGATTACAGAGAAAGCTTACGACTGGAAGCGTACGCTCGCAGCTGAGCCACACGAACATCGCGCGACCCAGTACATATTCCTCTTTAACGAATCCCCAAACACGAGAGTCATTTGAGTTATCGCGATTGTCGCCCATCACAAATAGATGGCCTGCCGGAACTGTCCAAATTTGATCTTCGTCGTGGCGGCCACCGAGACGGCTTAGCAACACATTGTGATTCACTTCATCGAGACGCTCGATGAAGTGGGTGTAATTTTCTTTTGAGTCGTACTGGTTTCCGTCGCGTTGGAAATCTTCGTCGCGCATGTTCCCGAAATCTTTGCGTTCGCCCTCATCTTTGGGCGGATCTAGAGGAACGATTTTGCCGTTGCGTATGATGTGACCATCTTTGTACTCCATCTTGTCGCCGGCGATACCTACGACCCGCTTGATGTAAAATACGCTGAGGTTACCTGGATATTTAAAGACGATGACTTCGCCAGGCGTTGGATCACGAAACTTTGTGAGCCAATTTTCACTAAAGGGAACGCGGACTCCATAGATGAGCTTGTTGACGAAGATGTGATCGTTGATGAGAAGGGAAGGCAACATGCTGCCAGAAGGAATTACGTAAGCTTCCATTAATGCCCAACGAATAGTGAGCGCAATCAAAATAGCGACGGCATAGGATCCTGCACCTTGTGTCCAGAATTTTTTATTGAACATGGCCGTTAATCCTCCACCTTCAAGATGGCGAGAAAAGCTTCTTGGGGCACATCGACAGTTCCGATCTGCTTCATGCGTTTCTTACCTTCTTTTTGGCGTTCCAAAAGTTTCCGCTTACGAGAAATATCGCCGCCGTAACATTTTGCTGTCACGTCTTTTCTCAAGGCACTCAAAGTTTCGCGCGCGACGATTTTTGATCCGATCGCCGCTTGAATTGCGACTTGATATTGCTGTTTAGGGATGAGCTCGCGCATCTTCTCAACGAGCAGGCGTCCACGATTCTGAGATTTTGAACGATGGACGATGAGTGAAAGCGCATCGATGGCCTCGCCGTTGATGAGAACGTCGAGTTTTACTAAATCCGCTTCTTCGTAATCCATAAGTTCGTATTCCATTGAAGCGTAACCTTTTGTTACGGACTTCAAACGGTCATAAAAATCCATGACGATTTCGTTCATTGGGAGCTTGTATTGAATCACGACTTTTCTATCGGTCAGGTAATCCATAGCGATCTGGATGCCACGTTTGTCTTCGCAAAGTTTCAAAATTGAGCCGATATATTCAGGCGGAGTGTGAACTGTTACCTTCACGTACGGCTCTTCCATTTTAGCGATTGCAGTTGGATCCGGCATATTCGCGGGATTTTCCATTTCCAAAACAGTTCCGTCGCTTTTAGTAATGCGATAAACCACTGTTGGCGCAGTCGTGATGAGATTGAGATTGAATTCGCGCTCAAGCCGTTCCTGCACAATTTCCATATGAAGAAGACCTAAAAATCCGACGCGAAATCCGAAGCCGAGCGCGGTCGATTTTTCTGTCTCGTATGCAAGCGACGAATCGTTGAGGATCAGTTTTTCTAGGGCATCTTTTAAATTTTCAAAATCGGTCGCATCGACAGGAAATATTCCCGAGAACACCATCGGCTTAATTCTTTTGAATCCGGGCAAGGCTTCCGTTGCACCTTTGTGATGGGTTGTGACCGTGTCGCCAACTTTAATTTCGCGGATATCTTTAATACCGCAGATGAAAAAACCCACTTCGCCAGCTTCTAAGGCTGGTAGTTCTGATGCAAATGGCGAAAATACGCCGAGCTTGAGAACTTCGTAGTCTTTACTGCCTGACATGAACTTGATACGATCGCCTTTTGCGATTTGGCCATCCATCATGCGGCACAAAACAACCACACCTTGATACGGATCAAACCATGAGTCGAAGATGAGTGCGCGTAGTGGTTTTGCTTTGTTCGCCTCTGGAGGTGGAACTTTTTTTACGACCGCCTCGAGAATGTCTTTAATCCCGATCATTTCTTTGGCGCTGGCAAGAATGGCTTCGCTGGTGTCGAGGCCGATCGCATCTTCGATCTGCTTTTTCACGCCTTCAACATCAGCTGACGGAAGATCGATTTTGTTTAAGACGGGAATGATCTCGAGATCGTTTTCTATTGCGAGATAAACGTTGGCAAGAGTTTGTGCCTCGACACCTTGAGCAGCGTCGACGACCAGAACAGCTCCTTCACATGCGGCGAGTGAACGGGAAACTTCATAACTAAAGTCGACGTGCCCCGGAGTGTCGATGAGATTGATTTGGTAAGTGTTGCCGTCATCAGCTTTGTAACTTAAGCGAACAGTTTGCGCTTTGATCGTGATCCCGCGTTCGCGTTCGAGCTCCATGTTGTCGAGGAACTGCGCCTTTTTCTCGCGATCGGAAACTGTTCCAGTAAATGAGAGTAAACAATCCGCGAGCGTGGATTTACCGTGATCGATATGCGCGATGATTGAGAAGTTCCGAATGTACTTGGGATCCATTTTCGTCCGTGGCTCTATAGGCTGTTGCCGTAGTTATCTCAGATGCTACCAGAGTCGTCACTGTCAGATGTCAGTGATCCTTGTGGAAGAAGACCTAGCTCCATTTGTCCCGGGAGAAGATCGCGGTACTTGAGGAGGACGATGTCAATTCCCTCGCGGATGTACTCCGCGACTGGAACTTTCGAGCGCTTGTTGAGTTCCTTAAGAAGGATCTGCTGTTGCTCAGTTATATAGATCGTCGTTGCCTGTTTTTTAGCCATAGGGAGCAAGGTTTAGCTGAAGTTGCCATACGTTGCAATATGTTGTGCGCGCTTTGCAGGCACTACAATAGGGAATAACGCGCCGACGAACAAAAAAGTGCCAGGCACCTTTTGGAAAAGGTTAGGGATTTCGCGGGTATTTAGTGGGATTTGACTAGGTCTTTGAG
>JANOUF010000069.1:0-5773 GCA_031416685.1 Bdellovibrionales bacterium | reverse complement strand
GCCTTCGGAAGACGGACCGCTTGAGAACCACCGTTAATTATCAACTTCGCTTTTTCCATGATACCACCTCTTTTATTGGCGTATATACATTTAGTATATACCTTATCGGAAAAAGCTCAAGCTTCTTTAACAGTAGCCCTGCATCCCCGCCGTCATGGTAGACGACACGTACGCCGGTTTTTTCCTCGAAGAGACGAGCGATTTCAGGTCCTGGGCCCCAAGAATTTACAAAAGATGAGTACGCTAGGACCTCAACGACACGCTCTGAGCCTGGAGCGGATCTTCCGCCCCAGCTGTAAAGCAACAACGCGGAAGCAAGGATTCCAACAAAGGCTACTGCAACAATCAATAGCCTCGCGGTTTGCCTTTCCATTTTTTGGTTACCACCAAATTCCGCGACGACGTTTGTAGAAGAAGTAATCGAATCCCAGACAACGACCGGCACCGAGCCAACCGAGAGTGAAATGTAGAATGATCATGAATGTGCTTTGCAAATCGGACTGCTGACCGCCAAGGGCTAGCATAATATTGAAAGCCAAGAACAAGCCAAGTATCGACATCGGTCGAACGAGATACCCAATGACGTACGATATACCGATCATCATTTGCATGACGACGATCGCGTACGCAAAAATTTTCCAGTTGGGAACGACAATGCTTTCTAAAAATCCGAGATACCACTCAGGGCCTATGCTCTTGGGAAGAAAATTACGAATGTCTTCTGCGAGATACGGTTGGTTCAAAAATCCACCACTCGCATTAATCAGAGCTTGGTTGACGTAGTAATAACCGATGAATACGCGAAGAAATGCGATCGGCAATAAATGACCAACGTATTTGATACTTTCAACGAACGCCACGACCATAGCCGACATTGTCCTTGCCCAGAAGTCTGGGTGTCAAGGCGAGCGCCCAGACCAATAACCAGACGAATGACTAGTCCACCGACTGGCTGCGAGTCCGGATTTATCGTTACACAAAGACTCTAAACTCCGAGGGAAACCGCGCTCCTGTTAGACTAAAAGCTCACGTTCTCTATATGTAAATATCGGCAGGCGTAGGAATCAAGCGCCTAGAAAGATTGAGGTAGCCATGGACGGACCTCGCGCCCCACTCGATGGTGAGTTTTCAACTGTCGTTCAGTTTTTAGATCGACACTTGCGGCCCGAAGCCGGCTGGTCAATTCAAGAAGAATACCCAGTCGCTCTGAGCCAACAGAACATCGGCAACATTCGCATCATCACAGAAAATGACGAAGTACTTTCGCACGCCGTGATGCGCCCGCTGATTATTAAATCTCCAGTGGGACTTTTCAAAGTCGCAGGAATTGGGAGTGTCGTCACTTCAAGCGAGCATCGCGGTCGCGGCTACAGCACCCAAGTCATTGAGAATTGCTTAACGGCAGCTCGCGAGCATGGTTGTGATTTCGCAATCCTTTGGACAAACCTTTATGATTTCTATCGCAAGATGGGATTTGAACTGGCTGGCGGTGAAACAAGCATCATCGTCGAAAAAGAACTTAATGTGCCGTCGAACGGGTTTAAATTCATGGATACGAACAAAGTATCCGCCGAAGCCATTCACCGTCTCTACACTCAGCACACTGTGACTTCGCTTCGTACCCTTGCCGAAACTCAAGCGTATTTACAAATTCCAAACTCGCGCGTGTACACGGCGTGGGATCAAACCGGTGTTCTTCAAGCTTATGCGATTGAAGGCAAGGGTGCTGATCTCAATGGTTACATCCATGAATGGGGCGGCGGAGTTCAGGCATTGATGTCATTGGTTGCGTATATTCGCAAAGCACAAAACAAAACTATTACTATCATTGCACCTCGACACAGCCAGAATTTAATCAAGAGCTTCAAAGAACAAAACGTTGCAGTGAACGAGGGCTTCTTGGGTATGATCAAGATCCTGAATCACAACAGCCTGTACGGAAAAGTAAAACGCTATGCGCGTGCACTTGGTCGCGCGGATTTGATTTTAGAGCGCCACGACAACCAAACCTACATCGGCGCTGGAGAACAAATTTTCAAAACGGATTCTGACAACGACGTTATTCGACTTATTTTTGGACCGCAAAAAGCTTCCGAGATTCACAACTTTGACAAAGCCACCACGGAAACCCTTGAAGCTGTTTTACCAATGCCAATGTGGATCTGGGGCTGGGACTCTATATGAGAATTTTGAAGCTGATTCTTCTTCCCGCTTTCATGCTAACGACGTCGTGTCTAGATGACATCAGCCAGGGCAAACCTGATTACGGGCCAGAGTATTCCGAGGGCCAAGTGGCAACGGCAATTAACAGCACCGTAGGCGATCGTGATCCCGCAACAGAACTCAAAGTCGGTCAGTTCGCGCTAACTGCGGAGCTACAAATTTTAAATGAGCAATTCGGCTCGATTTTGAGCGACCAAATTCGGGAAGTGGTAAATCGCACGGAAACCGCGGACAAAGTTACGTTCGGAACAGTTGTTACGAAAGTGACTTACAATCACGACGGAACAAATCGCAAAGAGACTGCCGAAGGTGATCCGATCATTATCGACAAAACGGCTGCAATGGCAGCGGACGTCGAGTCGAACTCAATGAGCGGTGAACTTTCCATTCGTGAAATGACCGATAAAAAATTTAAGACGTCCGCTACCCGCGTTACCTACCACAACCTCTCATTATCCTCGCGAGTGGTCAGCCCGCCATCACGGGTTGTTGCTGACGCCAATTGCCGGGGCATTCCGAACTGTCAGGTGAAAGTCTTCGACCTTTCTTTTGACCAAGTTGTTTGGGAGACAGATCTCAAAGCAATGCGTCTTCGTTTCGATTACATCATCAGCCCAGACGTTCCGTACATGGCTCAATTCCTAAACCAATGCGTGACCTACTTGGCATCGATGGACCCGAACAATCCCGAGAGCGCGATGGTAAAGGTAAAGCAGTGCTATATCGTCGAAGATTTTCGACTTGATTCGTCCAATTAAGCACAACTAAGTTAAAGCAGCATGCAGGAAAAATATGTCTACTAAAAAACGAATCGCGCTAATTCAAGGCGGAATGGGTGCCGAGCGGAATGTGAGTCTCGCAACGGGCGGTGCATTTGAAGCTGCGTTAAAAGAACTCGGCCATCCGTATGAAATCATTGATGCCCAAGAAGACCTTCCAGTACGTCTTGCAAATGTAAAAGCAGACGTAGCTCTCATCGCACTTCACGGAAAGTACGCAGAAGATGGAATCGTCCAGAGCATATGTGAGTATTTGAGACTTCCTTATAGCGGTAGCGGCGTACTGTCATCTGCACTTTGCATGGACAAAGTCTTAAGTAAACAGATGTATGTTCAGTGTGGAATTCCGACTGCACCGTTTGAAACCGTCGATTTGCATTTAACAAAAGCTACAGATGTTCGCACTAAACTTGGGTTTCCACTTGTGGTTAAGCCCTCACGCGAAGGCTCAAGCGTAGGAATCACGATCGTAAATGAACAAAAAGATTTCTTGCCGGCAATTCAACTTGCAGCAAAATACGATCACTATCTATTGATTGAAAAATTTGTTTCGGGAATGGAAGCTTCAGTTCCCGTTTTAAAAGGCAGAGCACTTTGTCCGATTGAAATCGTACCTAAGCAAGGCTTCTACGATTACAAAAATAAATACACAAAAGGTTCAACCGATTACTACATGCCCCCGCGCATGCCAGAGGATCGAATCGAATTACTCAAATCTATTTCGGAAAAAGTTTTTGAAACATTCAGGCTCAAGGCCTATTCGCGAATCGATTTCCGAGTTGATGAAAATCACAATCCATTCGTTATGGAAGTGAACACGTTACCGGGTTGCACTCCAACTTCTCTATTACCGAAGGCCGCAGCTCACGAGGGCATTAGCTTTTCGCAAGTCATTCAAACCCTCATTGAGTGCGCAAGCTTAGATTATAAAGGTCTTAAGTAAATCACCTGCGGCGGCGCGGGTCCCCGTTGGCGGTTTTGCAGCGCTAACAATTCAGCGGCGCCGCTGAATTGTTAGGTTAGTCTATCCCCAGAAAACCTGCGCTTTGTTAAACCCGATATGATCGAAAATCATTTCCTTAATGACCAGACCGGCAACTATCCATACGATTTATCTATGACTTCAAAATTCTCTCTTCTGATTTCGAAAATTCTCGGCAATCGTTGGGAAAAACCTTCGAAGGCAATACTCGATCATATCAATGGGACAGGAAATGGTTTCGAGCTGGATGATCTGCTTAGTCTTAAGCGAGATGCTGATATGTCGCTCGAGGAAAATGCCATTGTCGATCGAATCATGTCTATTGATCAGGAGTTCAAGACCGAAAATTATCCCATCGGCACAAGTAATCCTGCCTCTTATGAGAAACTCAGGGTACTGGCGCGTCAAGTTCTCGTCGATTTCCTTCGACCCATCAAAACAGAACGATGCTCTGGATTCCACCAAAGCTTTTCAAACAACTTCTTCTCAACACTAGCGACAAACCCCTTCAAACCTGCGACTGGCGCGGAAGGTAGCGCTGCTGTTTTCTCAATCCATTCCTCCGCGACCACAAGAGCTTGGGTAAGCAAAACAACATCATCTACCAAACCGATATCGCGAGCTTCATAAGCAGAAAAAGTTCGTGCTTCTAAAGCAAGGCCACGCAAACGCTTCAAACCTAATCGATTTTCTAAACGTGCACCGCCGCCCCAACCAAAACTCAAAGCTACTCGTCGCTGCCATAATCCCAACATCGCTTCAGGAACACAGAACACGCGATCAAATGCGCTGATCAGTTCAACACCGCCACCAAAACAATCCCCAAGAACCACACACGCCGTTGGCTTCGGCCAAACCGCGAGTGCTTCGAGAGCCGCCGTGATCTTGCGATTCACGGTCTTACCTTGCGCTGCAGATTTCATGCGACCGTAATCGCCGAGGTCTCCACCTGCGCAAAACAAACGGCCTTGTGCCGTAAGCAGAAGGCCGAGAACATTCTTGTCTTTGCCGGCTTTTTTAAGAGCGGCAGAAAGAGTTTCTGCATCGATTAAACTAAACGCGTTTCCGCGCTCAGGTGCATCGAGCACACATACAAGGATTTTATCCTTAATCGAGATTTTCAATTTTATAGTCCTAGAGTTTTACCAAGGAATTCGACACCAACGCCGTGCCCGCCTGATTGACCAACTGGTGTTGTCCAAACAACTTTCGCTGGCATTGCGTAGCTACGTTTCACTTCATCGAGTTCAATAGTCATTTGCACGATGTCGCCAACTTTGATTTCCGCTCTGTTCGGATACTCAAAATAGCAACCACCACGAGAAAGGTTGAACAAAGTTGTCGCCGCTTTTGTTTTTCCAATCATTTCCACATGCGCTCTCTGAACAGTGTTGAAACGGCGGTGAACTTGTTGCGAAACTTTGCGTGTGATCATTGATTTTCTGACAAGCCCCTGCAGATCTTTCACTTCATAAGGACGTTGCAAGAGAACGACGTTTTCCATTCTGCGAATTTCATCGAGCACATCAAGCATATCTACTTTTGAGACAAGCATCACGGGGCCCTTGTAACCGAGTCGACGCGAATCCGTGACGGCTTGGCGAGCAGCGGAATTGAAAGTTTGCGTATTGATGATAACCAAACTTGTCGTGTTGTCGAGAGTGCTCGAAATGCCTTGCGGACGCACGCTTAGGAACTGAGTAGGCCCGAGATCAAAAACAATCGGATCGAGCTTCCGCTTGATGATGACGTTCTCTTGCTCGGTTGCACTTGCTAGTACGATTCTTTG
>JANOUF010000068.1:0-7744 GCA_031416685.1 Bdellovibrionales bacterium | reverse complement strand
TGACAAAGAACAGAAGTTCTGTGCAGCGTGCGGTCACAAGCTTCAGGCCGCAGCTTAGCTTTTCAATTCCATCAACCGGATTCACGCTCGGGCGTTCGACCTTTCCCTAATCGACAACTCGATTCGTTTTTGACGCGTACTATTTAGTGTTGACCATCCTTTTCCCTATCGGATATACCATCGTTCATGTCACGGCCTTCTCAACTCAAATTTCAAGATCCAAAGATCAAAAATGAACTGCGCTTTGGTGGTTCACTTTTGAAAAAAGCGAAGAACCGTCACGCGCGACCTATTTCTTCTAAGGACCCGATGCATTTGGTTTTGAAATCCTCGAAGGCGAAAGGTCGTTTTAGCTTTGGTCACAAGAACGCCGCTCGGGTAAAAAAGATCGTATCTAAACATTGCGATCGTTACGGCGTTAAACTCATTGAATACTCGAACAACTTCAACCATCTACATTTGATGCTGAAGTTTCCGTCGCGCGCTATCTACCTGCGATTCATTCGCTCGATCACGGGCCATCTCGCACTCGCCGTGAGTGGCGCTACGAAACTCAAAGGGTTGAAAGAAATCTTTGGAAAAAAAGGATTCTGGGATACACGCCCGTTTACTCGCGTAATCAGAAGCTTCCGCGGATACCGCATTGCTCGGGATTACGTAACTCTCAATCAACTGGAAGCGCTCGAAATCATCCCAAAGCGTTCTGGCCGACTTCGCGATCTGCGACCCGATGAGGAGTATTACTTTGGTTCGCCTGGTTCCAATTTGATGCCCCGCTGAAAATTCTATGCGCGCCTTTCACGTGATTCCGGTGACATAAGGGCCCTACAGTTGCGGCCCTGCCTTTGCACAAAGTCTCCCCGTGTATTCAATTTCAGTGTCGGGCTGCGCCTGACCAAAACTAGGGAGAACTTATGAAAGCCTTGCTAATTGCATTGAGTCTTGTCGTTGCGTCATCTGCTAGCGCTAGCAGTGCATTCACGCATGACAATAATCTTTATCTCACTATCCTTGGCGACAGCTGTAACACTCTGAGCGCTAGCCTCAAGGTCGACGACCTTTGCCGACGTGACCGTGTTACCGCAAATCAAGTAAAAGACTGCCGAGTTGACCTTCTCGTGATGAGCACTGCGATGGCTTGCGAAGAGCAGACCACCTTACCGACAGCTAAAGTGATAAAGATCGATCTAGCTCAAACGCTTGTGGATAACCACGCGACCCGCCTCATCATCGGCCAAGGCGAAAACAAAATGGTCGTGAAGATCAACCGCATGATCGTTGATGAAAAAATGTTCTGCCGCACAATCGTTCGCGATGGTTCGTTCGGTCAACCTAAAGGCGAAGCTCAACACTGTGTACGCTTCTCGAATGGCAAGATGGCTGATAACGCCAATACGTTTTTCGGTAACCCCCCAACTTTAGAAGATTTTAAAGTGGTTGGTAACAAGATCATCACTACCAGCGGCGCGAAAGAAATCGCTCGCATCGCGTTTACTATCGTTGACCGTAAATTAGTTAACGAAGTTGGCGCAGTTTTAACTGAGCAGAAGTAATTTTACTCTGACTTCACTTCAGTCCAAAGTCGATCGTAAAGGGACGTAACTTCACCTACGTCCCTTATTCTTTCAAGCTTCGAAGATACGCTTGCGTCTGGAAACAACGATTTGTTTTTTTGCAAATCCGGGGAGAGAGACGCTTTCGTTGCTTCAACGACTGGTCCTCCGAACACTCGGCTCACAAAAGATACGTTTGATTCCTTGCTTATTAAGAAGTTGATGAGTGCGTGCGCCGCTTCTGCGTTTGCAGCACCTTTTAAAACAACTAAGTTATCAATTGAACGAGTGCCGCCCTCTACTGGAATGATGTATTCGATCTTTCCACCTGATTTGGCTGAGGCTTGCAAAGCATCGCTTGAATACGCGTGCGCAACTGCGATTTCTTTGTTGACCAATGGATCAATCGAATCGGTACGGAACATTTTAATTCTCGGGCGCAATTGTTTAAGTGAAGCTTGAGCTTTTTTTAGAACCTCTGGATCAGTCGAATTAACTGAGGCTCCATTGAGCTTCAAAGATGCGGCGAATACCTCGCGAACGTCATCGAGCATCGAAATCTTGCCGTTTAATTCTTTATTTTCAAAAAGATCCTTCCAACCTTTGATCTCACCTTTAAAAAGATCGCGATTGACTGCAATTCCAGCGGTTAACCAAGCGTAGGGGACGGAGAATTTATTTTCTGGATCATACTCTTGCTTTAAGACGCCTGCCGCAAGACCGCTCTTATTGGGGAGCTTTGCTGAGTCCAATGGCTCTAAGAGACCAAGCTTGATCATGATTTCCACCATGTAATCTGATGGAATGGCCACGTCGTATCCTGACGCACCCGACTGAACCTTGGCCAAAAGCTCTTCGTTCGACGTGTAATTAGAGATCTTAAGCACGATCCCCGTTTCTTTCGTGAAGCGCTCTTGAACCTCAGGGGAAAGATAGTTGTTCCAAGTCGCGAGGTTGACCTCTTTTGTGGCATTCCCAGCTGCCGAAGCATCTCCCGACACAGCGTTTTCAGACTTTTTCGTGCAGGCCGCAAAAACGAAGCTTGAGGCAAGTGCAATCGCTAGAATTCTCGACATTGGCGGCCAATCCTTTTAAGATTTTGAACTGTGTTAAACATTCGAAATATCGGCAAACGCTTTGGGAGTCAAACTGCGCTCAGCGGCTTCAACTTAGAAGTTCGTGACGGCGAGTTTTTATCTCTTTTGGGTCCGAGCGGATGCGGAAAGACAACCTTACTTAATATCATCGCCGGCTTTGAAACCGCCGACCAAGGTGAAGTCCTTTGGCGCGAAAAACGGGTCGACCAAACGCCTGCCCGGCTTCGCCCTTTTCACATGGTCTTTCAGGGCTACGCACTTTTTCCGCACTTAAACGTGTTTGAGAACGTTGCGTTCGCACTGAGACTGCAAAAATTAAAAGATGAAGAGGTTCAAAAACGAGTTCGCGAGTCACTTGAACTAGTGGGCCTAACTTCATTTGAGAAAAGAAGTGTTGAGACACTCTCTGGTGGCCAACAACAGCGCGTCGCTGTTGCACGAGCACTGGCGCCGAGACCCGACATTGTTTTACTCGATGAACCGATGTCAGCTCTTGATCGGCAGCTGCGCGCGCGCATGCAAGCTGAGCTTCGACTTTTGCAAAAGCGATTGAACTTAACTTTTATCTTAGTCACTCACGACCAAGAAGAAGCGCTTAGCGTTTCAGACCGTGTTGCTCTTTTGCACGGTGGACAACTCGAACAAGTCGGCACACCTGAAGAAATTTATTTGCAGCCGCGCTCAAGTTTCGTCGCAAGTTTCGTCGGCGCTCGAAATACGTTTACTGCTAGCTCAGTTCGACGTGAAGGCGCGAACGCAATCGTTCGCCTACCCAACGGACAAGAACTGACCGGAGTCGCAGGTTTTGACCTATCAAACTCCGGTGAAGTTCAAGGCTTCATTTGCCCAGAGCATGTTCGCTTAAAACCAGCATCCGCGTCGGTTGCGAAGAACCAGCTAAAAGGTCGCGTACTCGAATCGCTTTTTAAAGGCGAATCGAAAGAAGCTTGGGTTGAAACTGAAGCTGGATTTCCGATTCGACTTCGCCTCGAGCAAGACCAAGATGCTAGAGCCGGTGACAACGTCGCCGTCGAACTCCCAAGTGATATGACACATCTCTTTTCTGCAGATACAAGGCTCACACCGTGAGAGGCTCGCGTACTCTTGAATGGCTCGCGCGTATTCCACTTATTTGGTATTTAGCGTTTCTTTTAGGACCGTTATGTTTAGTTGCGGTTACGAGTGTTCTTACTCGTGGCCCATACGGTGGAGTTGTTTGGTCTGGATCATTAGAGAATTATATTCGTGCGTTTGATCCGCTTTATTTAAAAATTTTCTGGCAAAGCATTTGGTTAAGCTTAGCGACCTCAGTGTTGTGCGCATTTATCGGCTTCCCTGTTGCGTGGGCGGCAGCTACAGCTCCGCCAAAAAGACGTGCGATGATTTTGTTTCTCGTCTCAATCCCGTTTTTGAGTAACCTTGTCATTCGTATTTATGCGCTAAAAGTTTTAACCGGATTTGACGGCCCCCTCTCGTATCTATTAACTGCATTCGGAATTCCGTTTGACCCGTTTACACTTTCGCAAAACCAGACGCTGGTGTTTTATGGAATGGCGACGACTTACTTACCATTTATGGTGTTTCCACTTTTCAATGCGCTTGAGCGATTTGATTATCGGCTCGTGTACGCCGCCGAAGACTTAGGTGCAACTTCCACGCAGATCATCACAAAAGTACTTTTGCCGAATTTGAAGCGCCCACTGTTAACTGGAATTCTTCTCGTATTTATTCCTGCTCTCGGTGAATTCGTAATTCCGGACTTATTGGGTGGCGCACGCACAATGCTCGCTGGAAATTTAATTACAGACCAATTCTTGAAGTCTCGCGACTGGCCATTCGGTTCAGCACTTGCGGTCTTGCTCATTATTTTTATCTGTCTCTTTCAGTTGGTAATTTATTTTGCCGACCGTAAACGCGGAGAAAATACCTAATGGAACGCAGTCGCCCACAACCACCTGCTTGGGTGCTTTTAGTGTTCTGGTTTGCGATCGCGGCACTCTTCTTACCGCTGATCGTTTTGATCATCAGTTCATTGCTAGAAACTTCAGGTGGCGATACTCGCTTCACTTTTCGATGGTACGAAGAGGCGATAAGTGATCCGGTCCTTCTTCCTGCGCTCGGGAGAAGTCTTGTAGTCGCTTTTTTCTCAGCAGCATTTGCGACCGCACTCGGAACGTTGGGCGCGCTAGCGCTTTACCGCTGGAAAACTCGCGGCTATCAAATTTTAGCGTTGATGGCGGCACTATCTCTTGCACTCCCAGAACTTGTTTTAGCACTCTCGCTTTTGTCCTGGTTTGCTTTGATCGGCCTACCGCTTTCACTATCGACTGTTGTGATCGGTCATATTACCCTTTCACTTCCATTTTCTAGCTTGGTGATCGCAGCACGAATGAAAGCGTTATCCCCAAGATTAGACGATGCAGGTCGCGACCTAGGTGCTAGTGAATGGCAGGTGTTCTCAAAAATTAATTTGCCTCTCTTAAAGCCGGCGTTGATGACGAGCTTCTTGCTCTGCTTTCTACTCTCCTTCGACGATTTTTTAGTCGCGTTCTTTACGACAGGTGCGGGATCAGACACTCTACCCGTCACTCTCTATAGTTTAATGAAGTCTGGGCTTACGCCAAAACTCCACGCTCTCGCATCACTTACACTCATTGGTTCAAGTGTTTTATGCTGGCTGCTTTTGCGATCACGACTGAAAGATGAAGCAGCTTCTAACGAATTTGTTAACGAATGAATTTACTCGTCGTTACCGAAGCTGACTTTGTGAAGGGCAACCGCGTTCACATCAAGGGCCGCCGACATAAACACTTACTTGAAGTGCTTCGGTCGAAGCCGGGCGATGAAATCAGGGCTGGCTTGCTTAACGGAAAAATTGGCCAAGCAATCGTTCTCAAGATCACCGATGAAGATGTTGAGCTGGAAGTAGATTTAAAAGACGAACCACCTCAAGCTTCGAATCTTCGACTCATCATCGGGCTTCCACGACCGAAGTCTTTACTTCGAGTCATCACGACAGCCACTGAACTTGGCATTAAGGACATTTACTTCACCCACTCTTACCGAGTTGAGAAAAGTTATTGGAGTTGCGAACAGCTTGAGCCAAAACGCATTTTTGCCGCTTGCATAAGGGGTCTTGAACAAGCGCGCGACACTGTCATGCCGAAAATAAACTTCAAGCGTCGCTTTAAGCCTTTCCTTGAAGATGAAGTTCCAGCTCTTATTCGTAAGCACCTGTGCTGGGTCGCTCATCCCTATGCAAACGAAGCGCTACCCTCGCAAATATCGAAAGCGACTACACTTGCAATAGGCCCGGAGGGCGGCTTCATCGACTACGAAATTGAAAAATTTGTAGCGACTGGTTTTAGCGTCGGCTCGTATGGCCCGCGCATTCTCCGCCTCGAAACGGCGGTCCCCGCGCTTATCGGACACATTTCTTCGAGATAAAAGTCGAGTCGCTCACATTCCTAGACCTCGAGGCCGTCGCCGAAGATCACTAAACAAATCATAATGTACCTATGCGCATAGCAATTCTCGCTCTCAGCATACTCGCTTCATCACTGGTTTCATCAGTGGTTCACGCGGGCATGGAGTTTCGTGTGCTCGGTAATGTGCACGAGATCAAAGCGGACGAGATCAACAGCTTTTACACGGGCCAACAACTCAAGGAAATCCATCGACTGCCAGGATTAAAGCTCGACGTTGCCTTCAACCCGCTTTCGCGAGTGTTTTTCGGGATACGTTTTTCGAATAGTCGTCTTCACTTAGGAGACGGTACAGGGCCAATTACGGGTGATACGAATTTTTCCAAATTGATCTTAGAAAGCTACGGCGTTTTCACGCGGATCTATTTGATTGAATCCAAAATTTTGCGGTTTGATATTTTCGGTGGTGCTGGTGGCGCCCGGGCGATGGTGAATTCAAAAAAGAATTTAGTCGAACAAGGTCAGGGCATAAAAGATAATGATTTGAGATTCATGCAATTCGCCGGCGGAAGTTTGTCGCTAGGCTATGACAAATTCATGGTGCTCTTCGAGGGTGGCTACGAATGGGCTCGCATTAACGGCCTTAGCCACTATTCTACAAACGCCTCCCCTCGTCTTACGTACTTTGATTTAAATGGTCCCTATGTCGGCCTCGGCGTTGTCTTTCGCTATCAATAAAACAATTTCCTGCGATTTATTTAGCTTTCTTCACAAATCACTCTCCATCTCGTCAACTTAAGCACATTGTCCTAAAATGCCTCAATTCACATCTATTTGGAGGTTTATCCGTGAGACCAGGTCGTGAAATCGATACGCGTATCGCCCGTGAAGTGTTCGGTCACCGTGTTTGGGCTGAAAAGAAAACGCTCTTTGAAAGTGCTGATAAAGGCGATCGCCCTCTTCGCAACTATTCTCGTGATATCGAGTGGGCAATTGCAGTTGCTGAGAAAATGAAAATGACTTTGATTCCAATCGTCGGTGGCGACTGGTTCGCATTCGTTGGGCCAATGGTGAATCAAGGCTGGGAAAGCCCGCAAGCTGTCCTGAAGTTCCTTGAAGAAGGCCAATTCCAAGATTGCGGCGCTTCAGTCGGAAACGATCTTGCTTTCGTCGTCTGCGAAGCCGCACTCCGCGCAACCGAAAAGCGCATCACCAAAACCAGCGAAACTCAGCCCACCCCCGACAACGTCACCGAACTCCACCCCCAAGGCGAAGGCTCAACAGAGACTCCGCACACAACCCACTAACCAAACGGTGCGCCGCCCACTTTGGTAACAACAGCGCATTAAGTGCTGAAAATGAGAATTGAAAAGGAGCCACATGCGGCTCCTTTTTTTATTTAACGCGAGTGCACTACCAAAGTGGGCGGCGCACCGTTTGGTTATTTCTGGTGGTTGGAGCGGTGGTTTTTGTCGATTACGCCGTAGGTGATCAGGCCGAAGGCGAAGAGGCGGAAAAGATAGAAGAGGCTCCCTGGTTCGTCGGGAGTTGAGAAAATCACAAGAGCAAAACGCTCAAGGCCCAACAGCAAAAAGGCGATCGCGAAAATCAAGAAGAGGCGGTCGCTGCTCTTACACCAAAACTTCGCGAAGAAGACAGAAATCACAAG